>JBBRHU010000109.1:0-9236 GCA_038222255.1 Fimbriimonadales bacterium
CTCGATGTCGGCTCGTCGCATCCTGGGGCTGTACAAGGTCCCAAGGGTTCCGGAGTTCACGGATTAAAGCGGCACGCGAGCTGGGTTCAGAACGGCGTGAGCCAGTTCGGTCCCTATCCACTGCGCACGTAGGAAATTTGACAGGAGTCGCTCTTAGTACGAGAGGACCGGAGCGAACCGACCTCTGGTGTACCAGTTGTTCCGCCAGGAGCATACGCTGGGTAGCCACGTCGGGCAGTGATAAGCGCTGAAAGCATCTAAGCGCCAAGCACACCTGAAGATGAGATTTCCCATCTAAATAGAGTAAGTCCCCCGGAAGACTACCGGTTTGATAGGTCGCGTCTGTGAGTGCAGTAATGCATTAAGGTGAGCGATACTAAGTGGACGAGGGCTTACAAAACAAGCTTTATTGAGTATTCGATGTCTTCTTCTCAACTTCTATTCAACTTTCAAAGCGCTTGATGCGCTGAACAGTTTCCGGGTGACCATGGCGAGGAGGTCACACCCGTTCCCATTCCGAACACGGCAGTTAAGCTCCTCAGCGGCGGAAGTAGTTGGACCGTAGGGTCCCGCCAGATAGGCACGTTGCCCGGTTAATAAATTAGAAACCCCACTTCGGTGGGGTTTTTCTATTTGTCTTGGTCGATTTTACGCGAGCATGGCTGCACCGAAGACACCAGCGGAATCTCCGAGTGAGGGCTTCAGCACCTTTGTGCGAAGGGGAGTTCCTTCTGGTTTGAAAACGTTTTGGTCGAGTGATTGCAAGCCCTCGGTGTACAGCGAGTCGATGTTTCCAACGCCACCTCCAATAACAATTGCGTCAGGGTCTATGCTGTTGACAATTGTGGAGAGGGCAAGGCCAAAGTAGTCGTGAAGGCGAGAAACTGTGGCGAGTGCTGCTGGATCATCCGTTCGCATAGCAATTTCATTGAGTGGAAGCGAAACACCAGATTGCGTTTGATACCATCGCTCAAGGAAAGGTCCTGAGAGCACGGTTTCAACACATCCCGATCGACCGCAATAGCAAACTCTGCCGTTTGGTTCGAGAGGATTATGTCCCCACTCTCCCGCAATGCCATTTGCACCATACAGCACTTTTCCATTCACAACCAAGCCGCCACCGACACCTGTGCCCATGATCACTCCAAAGACAACGGGACATCCCTTCGCTACTCCTAACATTGCTTCGGCGAGGGCGAAGCAGTTCGCATCGTTAGAAAGCACGACTTCCACGCCGAGTTTCTTTGCAAGGTCAATCTGAAACGGCTTGTGATTCAGAGTGGTTGCATTGCAGTTTCGAAGGAGCTGCGTGTTCGGATCGATCGAACCAGGAGTCCCCATTCCAATCTTGGTCGGGCGGTTTAGGCCCGAACGAGATTCAAGTTCAACCACGAGATGCTCGACTTGTTCTAACACGTGCTCGTAACCATTTTGAGATTCTGTCGGCACGCGGTATCTCGCAATCGGTTCGATCGAGTCGCCCTGAAGGACAACGCCTTCGATCTTGGTTCCGCCTAGGTCTAATCCCCATCGAATCATTCCTGGAGTATTCCCGGAATTGCAGCGAGGTATGGTCGTAGTTACAGTGTTGTTCACTCAGGTTCAGTGGATTGTCTTGCCGAAGGCAAGCTATCCCGGTACGACCCACTTCGTGCTCCATAGTCAATTCTTGAAGACCGACGTAGGCTACTGCGTCTGGACTCCTCCCGGCTACGCAGAAACCACGAAAAAGTATCCGTTGATTATGGTGCTCCATGGGATGGGAGGAGACGAATCGCACGACGCAGGGCTCTACGGTTTCCCTCCCCAGCTCGAAACCGCGATCAAGGAAGGACGAATTCCCCCGGCCATTGTGGTCTTTCCGAACGGTGGTTCAAGTGGCTACCAAGGAAAAGCAGAGCAGATGATCCTGAGAGAAGTTCTCCCCGAAGTCGACCGAAACTACCGAACCACTGCACAAAGAGCCCTTTGCGGATTCTCGATGGGAGCCGGCGGAGCCTCACGGTGGCTATTCGCTCACTCCGACCTCTTTCAAGTCGCGCTGGTGTGGGGCGGTGGTCCTCCTGGTGGGGTGCCAAGTAAGGACTTGTCAAAAACGCACTCCCTCTGGGTGATCTGCGGCGACCAAGACCCCGCCCGCTCGGTGAAGAGATTGACCGAGAACCTCTCAAAATCTCTCTTCGAATGCCGCTTCACGCTCCTCCAGGGAGTCGGCCACGAACTCGGAAAGTATCACGAACAAACGCTTCAAGACGGGTTCATCTTAATCGCCAAAACCTGGAATCGCTTATCGAAGAAGAAGTGAGGTAATCGACTACTCGCGTCGTTTGGCCGCGGCGCTTTGCACCTCGTAGCGCGTTGACTTCGAAGCGCGGGTGTCTTTTCTGTGTGTGCGAAAAATCGGCCCTCGGAATCTCGTACACTCCTATTTGATGGCACTTTCTGTTGGGGCGACCGCGCCCGATTTCTCTCTTATTTCCAAGACCTCTGAGGGGCTTGTTACTGTGACGCTGAGCGAGGCGCTGAAGAATGGGGCTGTGGCGCTTCTTTTTGTGCCGGCAGCCTTCACTGGTGTTTGCACCACCGAATTCTGCGACATGTCTGGCGGACTAGGCGACTTTGCCGACATGGGCGTGCAGGTCTTCGGTGTCAGCCCAGACAGCCCGTTTGCTCAAGCTGAATGGGCCGCGAAGAACGGGTTCGGCGTTCAACTTTTGAGCGACTATCAGCGACAGGTGACTCGGGACTATGACGTAGTCTGGCCAAACTTCGTTGGACTCGGCCCTGGAACGGCCCGTGCAGTGTTTTTGATCGGACAAGATGGGCTCATTAAGCACGCTGAGTTGGTGGCAAGTCTAGGTGAGATGCCGGACCTCGACGCTCTGAAGGCGGCGGCGAAGGGACTCTAAGCATGATTCTTGCTCTCTCGTTTGCGGTGGCTTCGGGCTCACTCATTGTTATGGGTGGGGGGCCGGAGCCTGAAGCCGCAATCAAACGAATTATCGAGAGAGCAGGCGGCCCTGGCGCCAAAGTCGTGATTTTGGCTTTCCCTCACGAAGCGGTCGAGCCGTCCGCGAAGAAACTCACAACATTCTTCGCGGGTTTAGGGGCCAAAAACACCGTAGCGCCAACCTCTCTAGATTCGAAGATCGTCGCAGAAGCGCTATCGGGTGCTAAAGGTGTCTTCATTTCTGGGGGGAACCAGTTCCTTTTCTTGAAGAGGTTTCCAGAAGAATCAGGCGTCCCTGCGGCTATTCGAAAGGTGTACAACGAAGGTGGAGTAGTCGCGGGAACAAGTGCAGGTGCTTCACTCTTGTCAGAGTGGATGCCCGGAGCCAAATCCACCGACCAAACCGAGCTCAAGCCTTTGGCAGAAGGGACGGAAAAGGGCATAGCCTGCCTCCCCAATACCCTCTTTGATCAACATTTTCTCAAACGAAATCGAGTCACGAGAATGCTTCAAAATCTTCTGAGCCGACCGGGATCCTGGGGGCTTGGCGTAGATGAGCGAGCTTGGTGTGAGATTAGGGGTGGCAAAGTCACTGCGGAGCAAGGTCAGACCGTGATTCTCACCTGCTCCGAAGCCGGTTCGGGTTTCCAGCTAAAACTGCTAAAGCCTTCCGAAAGCGCTCCCGTTCCTTCGAAGGCTCCTAGCAGAGCTGAAACTCTGGGGCGCTAAACATCAACCGCCCAAGCATTGTCAGCGTGTAGGTAGCCCCTTCGGGCGTATTCAGCGAGCTTAGGCCACCACATTTGTTCAACGTCCCGACCATCAGTCGCCGAGAACGCGGGCTAAGCGCGAAGTCGAATTGCTCTGCGAGTCCTTCGATCAAGCGATCTCCGAAGTTGAGATTTTTCTTCCGTAGGTTCGCCAATACTGAAGCCGCGAAGGGAACTTCCTTTTGACCAGGCGCGAAGACGAAGTCTGCAAAACCAACGCGATGGATCGTGTTTGACGGTGTGAGCCAACCATCACCGGTTTGCCATCCACCAACATCTGGCGGATCTAGGAGTGCGAGACCTTGTCTGATCAGCGATATGTGGAGCAAATAGGCGACGTTTCGGATGGGTGCAGGTAGCGGCACTGTCGGCCCAGGGTTGCCTCGAATTTTGATCAGCGTCGGAGTCAGGTCAAGCTGCCTCAAAATCGCAACCGAAAAGTCGATCGGCGTTTTGACCTTCTGTCGGATGCAGGCAGGAGCCCAGAACTCTGGCAGAATCGCGATCTCGCGAAGCACCGCTCGCAGGTTTCCGTCTGAAATCGTGTACGCCTTTTCGAGTCTGGCGATCGCCTTAGGAGAAACCTGATCAGAGGCAAAGAACTTCCAGAGCTTGGTTACAATGCGCCGAGCAGTAAGCGGGTGACGACTCAGCTGCTTCGTTACTTGCTCAGCAGTAAAGAGTTTAGACTTGCCGAGAACAGTCTTCTCCGTTGTATCAAATAAGTTCGGAGCATGGGTCGAAGCAACCAGTGGAGTTCCTCTGACGACGGCATTGTGAAGTCGTTCCTGGTATGGAATCGCGGGATCTTCTTCGATAAGGGATCGGCAACTCCAACCCGTGAAGGCACGACTTGCTTCCATCACATCGTTCTCCGTGTAGTTTCCGATCCCGATCGAAAATAGCTCCATCAGCTCTCGGGCAAAATTCTCGTTCGGACGACCCTTAACGCTAGTATCCAGGTCGAGGTAGGTGATCATTGCCGGGTCTTGGCTGATCCGCAAAAGCAATTCTGGATATCGATCCCTGCAGCCCTTTTTGAGCGTTTCTAGATACTCCACGAACATCGGTGTGAAGTCGATCTTGTCGCCGCCAAGCGCAAAGTGGTTATGCAGAAAGAACATCATCTTCTGCTCGAAGGGCCGTTTGGTTGTCAGGAGCCTAAGCGCCCACCAAAGAGCGACCCGGTCTCGATGAAGGATGATTCCTTCAAGAGGTTCAGCGCAACATTCCCAAGGGGTTGGCAGGAAGGTTTCTTCGACCTTCTCATAGTCGAAGAGATAGTCGAGTGTGCCCTTGAAGCCAAGTTCAACACCGTGTTGAATCTCGTCTTCGGTTGCACCAAGTCCAAAGCGTCGAAAGAGATGGGCCACCCTTTCACGTAGAGGGAGATCCATGATTCACTCTAGCACCAAGATCAGTGCCACTCCTGGGTCAAGCGTGCAAAACGTGACTCATGATGAACTCGGCGACGCCGCCATCCTCGTTCGAGCCTACAACAACATCGGCTACAGCGAGGGCGTTCGGGGAGGCATTTGCTACTGCGCCGCCCAGCCCGGCCCAGCTAATCATTTCGACGTCATTGTCAAAGTCGCCAATCGCTGCTGTTTCAGATTGCAGAATCCCCATTCGGTCCGCCAAAAACGCGAGCGCTTGCCCCTTAGAAACGTTGCTAGGAAGGAACTCAAGATATTCTGGTTCCGACACGGTTATTCGGGCTAGTGAGGGGTCGATCAGGGGCTCGAGGTGAGAACGGTGCTGAGCAACAGCTTCCGCGTCGTCAAGAAAAAGGACCTTCAAGAGTGGAAGTGAGCGTGCCGCTACAGGAGACACGTGAATGGGCACCACCGATCGAACGCGTTGAGCGTATTCATCCATCCAGTGGCTGGTTTTCAAAATCAGTAACTGCTCTTTGGTGTAGGCGTTGATCTGTACATTTCGAGTTTCAGCGTATGCAAATAGCAAATCGAACACTTGGACAGGCAGTACGGACTCTGTCAAAGTTGCCAGCTTTTCATCAACGACCAGTGCGCCGTTACAGCAGACAAGTGGACCTGATAGCCCCAATTGTTGCGCAAAAGGGAGCATGGTTAGCATCATTCGGCCACTGGCAAGAACTACCTGCACGCCCGCTTGAACCGCGATTTGAACTGCAGCAAGGTTTTTGGGGTGAATTTGACGTTGATTTGTCAGGACCGTGTGGTCGAGGTCAAGGGCTAGTAGGCGGATTGGCATCAGAGGTGAGTAGCTGTCGAAACGCTTACCGAAAGCCAACATTACCTGGTAGGTGTAACGATGAGTGGACTGTTGGCAAAAGAGGAAAAACACGCAGATGATCGAGAGCGAGTTGAAGAACAACAACTGGTGGTATTCAGAATGGAGGGTGAGTCGTTTGGAGTGGAAATCTTCAAAGTAAATGAGATCATCCGACTCCAACAAATCACACCGATCCCCAATTCTCCCCGACACCTGCTTGGGCTTGTGAACCTTCGCGGTAAGACCATTCCCGTATTTGATCTTCGATGCCGGCTGGGGATGCCCCTGGCGGTTCCAACCAACAAATCTCGAATCATGGTTGTCGAGGCCGAAGGCGAGCGAATCGGCGTTGTGGTTGATGAGGTGACTGAGGTGCTTTCAATTCAATCCGACGAGCGCGAACCTACACCTGAACTATTGAGCGGACACACAGACGACTGCGTCACGGAGATTGTCAAGCATGATTCTAGGCTCATAACGCTTCTAGACCTCGACAAGGTACTCGTCGCGTAGGGGAGGGCATTGATGGCGCCCGAACTAGATATGTCCCAGTACACCGGCCTCTTCCTTCAAGAGGCCGACGAGCAACTCCATATTCTCGAGCAGGAGCTCCTCGCGCTTGAGCGCGATCCGTCAGGTGATCGACTTAACACGATTTTTCGGGCTGCCCATACGCTGAAAGGTTCGAGCCGCGCGATGGGATTTAGCAATTTTGCAGAAGTCACCCATCAACTCGAGAACATGTTGGACCGCTTGAGAGCGGGGCAACAGCATGTGACGACGGCGATCATGGATGCCTTGCTGCGTACTTCTGACACTCTGTCGACGCTCAAAGAATCAATCGCCAACGGTAAGGGAGACAGTCGCGACTGCACGAAGCTGCTAATCGAACTTGCAAGTCTGCAAGTCGATGAGGAACCAGAGCAGTCAAGTAGCTCCAGATCAGGCGACGGACTTGATGACCTGACTGCGGAACTGCTTCAAAAAGTGCAGTCTCAAGCGCCGGTGTTTCACGCGAGCTTCCGCCTTGTCAAAGATTGCGTCATGAAGTTCGCCCGAGCGTTCATGGCGATCACCGTCGTACAAGAATTCGGAGAACTCCTCGTGAGCTTGCCGAACACGGCCGATATCGAGGAAGAGAATTTCGGGCTTGAATTTCAGCTCTACTTCCAAAGTGAGGAACCCATAGAGCGGTTCATAAAGAGCTTTCGTGGGATTAGCGAGGTCGAAACCTTCGAGGTTCGGCCCTTCGAATTTTCGACTCCAGCAGTCGCCGACTTGGGAACAGCCGTCGGAAACCTGGCCACAACAAAGTCGCCTCCGAAAGGATCGGCACCCGTTACAGCTACTCCCGAGAAGAAGGCAGAGTCAAATCAGACCGTGCGTGTTGATGTCACTCGACTTGATGAACTGATGAATCTAGTCGGAGAACTCGTGATCGACCGAACGCGACTCTCCCAAATCGGCGCAAACCTTGCTGCCAAAAGCCGTGAGGACGAAAATATTGGCGCTCTTGCCGAGACCGTTGGACACATCGCTCGAATTACTGCTGACCTTCAAGATCAGCTCATGAAGACTCGAATGTTGCCGATTGACGTTGTCTTCAATCGCTTTCCCAGAATGGTGCGCGTTCTTGCCCAAAAGATTGGTAAAGAAGTCAATTTGGTGATCCAGGGTGGCGAAACTGAGCTTGATCGCAGCGTGATCGAATCGATCGGGGATCCCCTGCTCCATATTCTGAGAAACGCGATCGACCATGGTCTTGAGATGCCAGATGAGCGGGAGGCAAAAGGAAAGCCTCGCCAGGGCACCGTCACACTTGTCGCACGTCACCGCGATAGCCACATTGTGATCGAAATTTCTGATGATGGCGGTGGAATAAGTGTCGACCGAGTCAGGGCAAAGGCAGTCGAAAAAGGAATGCTCACCCCCGAAAGTGCGCAGAAGCTCTCAGATCGAGAAGCGCTCAACTTGATCTTCGCGAGCGGGCTCAGCACAGCCTCCCAAGTCACCGAGCTTAGCGGCCGCGGGGTTGGAATGGACATTGTGCGGGCAAATATTCAAAAGCTAAGCGGAATTATCGAAGTCGATTCAACGCCTGGTGTCGGGTCGACATTCACCCTTCGTCTGCCGTTGACCTTGGCGATTATCCGTGGGCTCCTGGTCAAAGACGCCGAAAGCATTTACGTCTTGCCTCTGAGTTCGGTTATCGAAACCTTGAAAGTTGAAGAAAAAGCTGTACAACTCGTCCACCAGCAAGAAGCCATCATCCTGCGCGGAGCGACTCTGCCGTTATTGCCGTTGAAGCAGGTACTAGTTCCGCGAGAAAAGTATACGCAACAGGAGGTTGCCCACCGATATGTAGTAGTAGTGGGCATCGCAGAGCAGAGGATCGGCATTGTTGTCGACTCGCTCGTCGGTGAACAAGAAGTTGTGATCAAGTCTCTGAATCGTCACTGCGGTGATGTTGCAGGGGTTTCCGGCGCGACCATCCTCGGAGATGGCAACGTTGCCTTAATAGTTGACGTTAACGGCGTCATTCAAAAGTCGCTGAGAGAACGAAAATGGACGAACTAAAACTGTCATCAATGGCATCCAAGACTTTGCTTAGGTCGAAACTAAACCGGTCTCTGCGCGACATTCCGGCACTTCCGACCGTGGTAATGCAGGTCTTGCGAGAGACTAACAATCCAGACGCATCCGCCGCGAAAGTCGAGAGCATTGTATTGAAGGATCAAGCTTTGACCACGCAAATCCTTCGGGTTGTGAACTCAAGCTACTACGGCCTAGCGGGGCAGGTCTCGAGCGTATCTCAAGCAATCTTGGTTCTCGGTCTCCAACAAATTCGAAACCTTGTGCTGAGCGTCGCAGCATCAAGTTCGTATGTCTCAGAAAGTCGGTGCCACGACGACATCCTAAAGCGTTTTTGGCAACACGCGTTTGCCACGGCAACTACGACACAAGTGCTCCGGCAGTTCAAGCCTGTGGCTTCGAGAGAAGCCGAAGCGCTGTATGTCGGAGGACTCATTCACGATATTGGCCGACTGTTTCTTTGCAGCCAATTTGAAGAACCCTACGTCAGGGTCTTTCAGCTCGTTGAAGAACGGGAAATCACCACAGAAGCGGCTGAGCTCGAAGTTTTTGGGATGACGCACTCCGAGGTCGGGCACGAACTAGCGAAAGCGTGGCTTTTCCCGGAGCCACTGTCGAGCATTATCGGAAAACACGAAGGACCTTTCGACGAGAACACACCTTCCTAT
>JBBRHU010000110.1:0-9226 GCA_038222255.1 Fimbriimonadales bacterium
AAGCGCACGAATCTCTGCCAGTTGTTGATTGGCAAGCGACACAAATCCGTGCTGCCGAAAAGCGAATTCTGCAGATTGACGGACCGCGATGGACTTCGGAGCCGAGTTCAAAGCCTCTTGCAGCCAATAGAGCTGGAGTGCCAGGTGTTTGTGTGCGCCCGCAACGCTTGACTTAGCGAGATAGTAGAGCGTTGTTTGTCTAGAATCTGGCCCAAAGACCATGTCTAGTTCACCCATCTCAGTATTCAGCGAACTCTTCATCAGTTCGTTCGCGAGGGCAACGAGAAGGCTACCTCGACTACCATCTGCGAGGAAACTGAGGGAAAATGGCGATTCCGAGGGATTCCCAAGCTGCGATTTGTTCAAATGGATTTTCACAATGTTTAGCCCCTGTTGAAGCTGCCCAAGATTACTGATCGCGGCCGGTATTTGGAGGGCGAGTTGTTTCGGTGCAAAGCAGGCAAGTTCCGCATCCCCAGATTCGTTTGGAAATAGCAGTAGAGGTAATCCTTTTGGGTCACCACTGAATCTGAAGCCATCAGGTGCCTCACCCCCTCCGCCAGCGCGAGATTGGGACAACGCTCCAGTCGCCGTGAACAATCGCCGCATGATCGCTTTGTCTGACAGCTTCGTCTTGTGCGGGACATAAGGGAGGGCTTTTGATGTCGGCAATCGTTTCCCGGAAGTCAGGTCAAAGATCGTTATCATCGCGCTGTCTGAATACTCCAAACGATCACCAGCAAGGATAAGCTCTAACTCGGTCCGCACATCGCGAAACTCAAGACGACCATTTCCACGGGTACGGACCATGCTGCCTTGGTTCACCCGAACAACGACCCCGGAAATCTCACGCAAATCAATAGCAGCATCAGAGACGGAGTTGGCGACCAGTAGGAAAACCAGTGGAGTAATCATGTTAGTGTCATTTATTCTCCTGATACCATGCTCGTCCCAAAGAAACAACAGCTTCTACCAAAGCGGTGACGAAGAGGGGTAACCAGCCTGTGAAGATAACGCGGGAGAATGTGGATAGGTAGAAAGCGCCAAAGGAGAACAGCAGAATTACGAACCATTTCACCCCAGACTCAGCTAGGTATTCAGTTAGATGGTGCGTCTTCGAAGCCGGGAATCGATTTCTGCACAAGAACATCACAAAATAGAGGACGGTGGTCAACAGAACGGTTGAGGCAAACTTGATCCACCAATCCCCGAGTTCCGTGGGAAAGGTGATGGGGGATGCAAAAAGAGATTGAACACCAAGTGCGAGCATATAGACACCAGCAACTTCACCAACCGAACCTGGAGCAGTGAAACGATCAGCGATCGACTCCACAGCCGTATCTCCAAAGAACACAACTGCTTCAGATAAGCTCTCTTCAGCCGCCGGCTCTAGTGGTGCTTTGGAAGAGGCTTGCTGAAGCAGCCGTTCGAGAGTTTGCTGTTGTAGCGATCTGAGGCCAGAGAAGTCCATTACGATGCCAGCGCGACGTACCCTACCTTCCCTCAACCCTGTTGCCAGGACCTCGACTTCTTGGGTCAGATACGTCGATCGAGACGGCTCTTTTTGCTTTTCGAGTTGCTCTGCGACAACCTTGACCACCGAATCTTCTACTTGGGACTTACCCATCAGAGTCCGGGTTTCAGTCCAAAGTTGCACTCCGTAGGTTTTTGCATGAGGCATTGTCATCGCGCCACTAAACCCTTCGTGTTGTGGGGAGATGTCCCATTTGCCAGCAAGGGACGTCTTGAAGGTTGCTACAACAATCGGAATCGGAGACGTCCTGATGAACTGGAGGAATTTAGACTCCTCCGGACTTGGATCTCTATCTCCATCAGGGCCGCCAATCATTCGCTTGCTAAGATCGATGTCGAGCACGATTAGTTTCGGCTTCCGTCTCCCAGACATCGAATGCACGATTAGAGTTTGCAACACGCGAAGGTCCGTTCCGCCTCTGTCCCTTGGAACATCATCTATTGACACCACAGTCAGTTTCGGTGCCAATGGAGTAGGTCCGTGCCTTAACCGGTCCGTATACAGATTCACCGCTACCTGCTCAATTTCTTGCGCTAGTGTCGAGTGGTGCAGCCAGTCGTCTAAAACGTAGGCGGATACCGCTATGACCGCATAGTATGGGAGCGCCCTAATCCCAGATGGCGCCCCCATAAAGTCTTTAATCAGGCCGCCACTTCTTTCGGACTCCGCCTTGCGCACTACTTCACAATTTCCTTCAGTCTTTTTGGAATCACCCAATTTGGGTATGACGTCTCCAGTTCATCAAGCAGCTTTAACAAGACCTTCGGGTCCTCATCCTTCAGCCTCAGCAATGCTACGGCAAGTCTTGATAGTGGATCTTTTCGCCTAAGCAGCGGCTCTTCATAATCCAGCGACGCCATCCCAAATCGGTCGGCAAGGTCCTTAATCTTCGACTTGTACTCTGCCTTTTCATATACGGGAGTGAGCGCTACTAATACAACCTCATCCGTTCGACACAAGTACAGAGCTGGGGTCGACTTGAGCACTGACAAAACCGTTCCATCAAGCCTAGGATCGACGTTGAGCGGGAAGGATCTCGTCAAATTGAAAAAGTTGAAGTGCACCTTCTTTTGGAGAAGAAAATTGAACCAGAGATCATCAACTGCTGAGCCGAATACGTACAGCTGGACCAGACCGTTCAACGCATCAGCGACTTGCAACTGCGCCGCAATCGTGCGTAGTTCTGGCGACTGATCTGGCTTTCGCTGGATCTGTGCATTCGATGCACTGATCAGAGGGCCGAGGCATGCTGACGGAAGCCGCATAGAGAACTTACGAAGTTGGCCCTGGTCAATCAACTCTCGCACTTTCCGGATTGTTGTCAACGGCTTCTCACCGCTGCCTAATGTTTTAAACAGTGAAGCCAGCGCACAGTTGTCAATTTCTAGGAATTTGGCCATCCAGACGTCGACATCCTCATATTTCCCCAACTGCTTCGACGCTTCAGCCTTGTAAAAATAAGATTCAGCCTGATCCTGGGGGACGGGATCTACTGCGAACTTAAGGATTTGCTCGAACTGACACGAGTAGTAAAGGGATGGCAAGAGTAGTGCGACCGCTTCTGATCGGCACCACTGCGAAGTTGAATTCTGGAGTGGGCGCAAAATTTCGGAGGCAAGCGAGTATCGACCAACAGAATACAGAATTCTGCCAACTCGGAGCCTCATCGAATCGTTGAACTCTGCTACCTTGCGGCTGAGTTGGGGCACTTGCTCTCGAGTCGACTCATCATCAAAGAATGCGATTGCTCGAAGTACTTCCAACTTCACATATGGCGTATCGAGAAGATTTTTTCTAAGAAATTGATACGTGCCCACAGCATCGTGCTGCAGAAAGAGGGACCGCAAAGTTAGGACTTGGACATCTTGACGAGACAGGTCTGGAAACCGCACTTTAAGTCTTCCCTCGATTTCTGGCGCAGAACCGAAGAGCTTTGCATCCATCAGAACGGCGACGGCGGCGTGATATTGATCGTCGATCCCCAACTGTGAGCTAGAGCTCCCGCCACCTCGGAGTCTTCGAAACATTTCCAAATCGCCGAAGTCCTCGAGCGCGATTCTAGCGAGCGCGTTGAGGTTCTCGGCAGAACCACCACCCGAATAGACTTCGCCTGCGATGGCCTCAAACGCTGTGAAATCGCCTTCTTTCACCGCCTTCGCCAATCCGGTTGTATTTAGACGCGGCGCATCTCCAGGTTTCTTCACTCGCCGGTCACTAGGAGCAAAAGGCACGGAGCCAGTTCCCTCCGCTTGTAAGTGGCCCGGACGTAAGCCAGCTTCGCTTACTCGCTGATCACGAAGGAGTTCCTGAAAGAGTGTTGCATCAGTCCAATATGGTCCCTTCTTTTCCACCTGAGCCAAGCTGCGCGCTAAGCCACCCATCAAAACGGATCCTAACCCATTCGTGATCGCGAGGCCACTTTTGGAGGTCGAACTAGTGATGATCCGAAATGCAGGCTGAAATGCCTCTTCTGGGTCAATCCGATCGATTGCTGTCTTCCCATCAAGGATGCCTCCAGTTCCGCAGGTATCTAGAATGAGCAGGCAAGACTTGTAAGGCAACTTGGTCAGGACGGCTATGAGGTCCTGCACCGCAATGGCATTCACCTCTCCATCTCGCTCCTCGGCATCCGAATCAAAGGCCACGAGGTAGCCCTTCTCGGTTCCAAATCGAGATTTTTTTATTTCACCGTGAAGGGTGATCTGCACTATGAGGCGGTCGGTTACGGTCAAGCCTTCGCTGCTGGGCAAGTTCTCCAGCGTCTTGAAAATATTCTGTCTGGTCGCCCTTGCTCCGTGAATCAAAATCGGAGGTTTGGTGCCTTGACTTCGTGCAAGACTCTCTGCGAAATCCTTCGACGACTTCTCGGCACCAACAAGCGCTTGCCCTCCCGAATACTTCGGGAACTGATCGGAAGCAATCGATATTATGTGAGTTTTCGTATAGGCAAGCCTTCCTCCAATGACGAGAGGGGTTTCCGCACCCTGATACTTGGCGAAAAGAATCGACGCAGCGAAAACTGCCAGCATGTCTAGAAACCCACCTTCTTGTCAAGCCTATCAATTCGTTTGAGAATCTCCGAATAGCGAGTCTCAAGCACCTTGGAAGTTCGCATATTCTCCTCTAAGGAAAGTTGAAGAAGGCGTGTCAGCTTAATTTCACCCTGCATTTTCCCAGAAGCTTTTTCAGCAAACGAGAGGCGTTGGCCAACGTCACCTAGGTCCTTCTTCATGGCCTCGACATCAACTCCAAGGCTCTGGATTTCTCTCTGGAATTCTCCGGATGTCTTCTTGAGCGCTGATATGTCGTCGAGTAACTCCTTATTCCCCTGCGGGTATCCCAGCGCCGAAAGAGTGCCAAGGGTGACCGCCACGGAAGCGGATGAAGCGAGTAGGACAGTTTTTAGTTCGCGAAGCATGCCTCATTATATAGGCTCCGCCTACAGAAGTCCAGTACGCTATCCGTAAATCTTGCAACCACAATAGTCCCCGAAGACGAAGACGCCCCCGGGGATCCTGCTGACTACTTGCCCATTTCCCGAAGGTTCTTGAGGCAGAGGTCAACCGCTTCGAGCGGGGTCATGTCGGAGTAGCTCTCGTGTTCGACCACGTACCATTCGACGCCGCCACCGTGCTCCGCAGCGTTAAAGACCGCTGTCCAAGGAATCATTCCTTCGCCGATGACCTTTGCGCCGTGCTCGCCCGACCACTCCTTCAAGTGAAGGCTTTGGGCTCGACCTGGCCAGTTAATGATCGGCTGAACCGCGTCTGCTCCACCAGCGACGCCGTTCGCAGTGTCGTATTGCATGATGAAATCGACCGGAGTGTTTTCTGCGAGGATGTCCCAAGCCGTCTTGCCGTTCTCAAGCGTGTGCATGTCGCCTTGGTGCGCGTGGAAGCCCGTTCGAAGTCCGTGAGCTTTGAGCTTCTCGACCAGGCCGCAGAGCATTGTTGCGGTTTCGAGAGTCGCGTCTACTGAGCTGTGCATCGACTCTGGCATCCAGGGGATGATGAGCCAGGGGCAACCCAAGGTTTTATGAAACTCGACGGTTGCGTCGAAGTTCGCCTCGTCAAGAAGACCAAGGGCCACGTGCGCACCCTCGCAGATGAGGTTGTTTTTGTCGAGCGAAGCTTTGATGTCCTCGGCAGGGTGGCCGTAGTAGCCAGCAAATTCCACGCCTTGGTAGCCCATCGCTGCGACCTTGTCAAGGCAGCCGAATAGATCCTGTCCGCAGTCTTCGCGGATCGAATAGAGTTGAAGTGCAATTGGAATTGCCATGCAGTCAGTTTGCCCACTTATGCTGGATTGATACTACGGTCCGAAGGGTATACAGTCGGGTCATGAGTGCACGGTCCGTTGTCGTTTTTGACCTTGGTGGGGTCCTCGCTGAAATCTGCCACTTCTGGGAAGAAGTCGCCGAGTTCACCGGCATCGAATGTTCGAAGCTCACTTCAGGAGGGTCAACGAGCCTGCTTGCCTTCCCTGGCTTCAATCCTTTCCAGTCGAGCGAGATTTCGCTTGAACAGTATCTTGATGACCTTAGTGAGTTCTTAGGCTGTGCTCGAGATCGGGCACTCGATGCCCACAACGGAATCTTAAAGGTTCAGTACCCGGGGATTCGCGAGCTGGTGGATGAGCTGCTTGCGCTCGACCTGAAGCTTGGTGTCATTTCGAATACTAACCAGCCGCACTGGGAGGAACTCGCCTTTTCAGACCGATTCGATGCAATCCGAGATTGTCCGATGAAGATGGCCTCGCACATTGTTTCGATCAATAAGCCTGACCCGGCGATATTCCACCTCTATTGCGAAACTTTCGACGTCACCCCTGACCGAGTCGTGTACTTCGACGACGCGATGGCAAACGTGGAATCGGCAAACGAAGTCGGGTTCAGCGCCTACCGAATCGAACCGTCTGGCGACACCACTGCCCAGATTCGTGAGGCCTTGGCGAAAGAGAAAATCCTGAGCTAGGGCCAGCCGTTATGCTCGCCGTTCGATCCCGACAAGAATCAAACTCCAGGCCGCTTGCAAAAAGATAAACATGCAGAACTGTAGCTCGCTGGGCATGGAAAACACGGTGATTAACATCGGAAACCAGAACGCCCAGCAACCGACGATCAGCGGTGCATAGCGGGGGAAGAAGCCGGCTTGGCTTGACCTCATGCGGGCAACAGAGAAGTCAGAATCTCGCCACCAAAACGCGAACGTGGTGTACGGAATCGTGATGAATGGAGACATCACGAGCTGATCGACCACGACCTTGATCGCCACCGTGCCGGGGTCAGTTCCTGTTCCAAGGATTTCGGCGAGCGCACGATACCAGAGCTCGACGAACGGACCGATTAGCGCAAAAAAGACAAACCGAAAGATCACATCGGGCACGTTTCGGTATCCGTGTCCAGCACCAGTGACAAGCCGTGCTAACAGGGGGATCACGATGCTCGCGAGAATCGTCAACAGGGCGTTAGCCGGGAGTCCCCAACGATCATGAAACGGTCGCCAGAGTCCGATCAGGTCTCGAACTTGAGGGACCCGGTAGTAGGCGACGAGCACGATAATTGCAACCGTGAAAATGAAGCAAGAAGGCCGCACGTTCCGACGGGCGGCCTCGATTCCAGGATTAAGCGCTTCTCTTAAGGTCATCCGTTGCGCTTGGCGAAGTCTCCCATCAAAGATGCGAGGGCTTCGGCGCCTTCTTGAGGAAATGCGTTGTAGATGCTTGCGCGGCAACCACCAACTGATCGGTGTCCTTTAAGTCCGTCAAGTTTTGCTGCCTTCGCTTCGCTCAGGAATGCCGTCGTCAGGTCGTCATTTGGAAGCGTGAACGTCACGTTCATCGTGGAGCGGCAGTGTGTAGCGGCGTGTCCCTTAAAGAATCCACCGGACGCGTCAATCGCGCTGTACAGGGTGTCGGCCTTGGTTTGGCAACGAGTCTGCTGGGCTGCGAGCCCGCCGTTTCGCAAGAGGTGCTTATAGACAAGTCCGCAAACGTAGATGCTCCAACAGGGAGGCGTGTTGTACATCGAGGAGTTTTCGACAAAAACTTTGTAGTCGAGCATCGGCTGGAGCCCTTCCCTCTGCTTTGCCAGAAGCTCATCGCTGATGATCACGACCGTCGCGCCTGCCGGGCCCATGTTCTTCTGAGCACCTGCGTAGATCATCGAATACTTGCTCACATCGACGGGGCGAGTCAGGATGTCGGACGACATATCGCAAATCGTCGTGGCGGGGAGCTCTGGATCTGACTTGAACTGGGGACCTTCAATCGTCTCGTTGCTGGTGAAGTGGATGTAAGCAGCGTCTGCTTTCAAATTGAGTTCGGCCCAGTTCGGAACTTCTCGGTATCCGCCTGCCTTGCCGTCGAAGACAACTTCAGTGTCGCCGATCATCTTTGCGCTTGCGGCAGCCTTTTTGCCCCATGCTCCGGTCACCACGTATTGAGCTTGCTGCCCGCTAGGAAGGAAAGCACCGGGCACCATCATGAACTGAGTCGACGCACCGCCCTGGAGAAAGAGGACCTTGTAGTTCTCGGGAATGTCGAGCAAGGTTCTGAGGTCAGCTTCGGCCTCGGCAAGTATCTTTTCAAACGGCTTTTCGCGATGGCTCATTTCCATCACGCTCATTCCCGCGCCCTTGTAATTGAAGAGGTCGCCATGGATTTCTTCCAGTACTTCTAGTGGCAAAGTGCAAGGACCTGCAGAAAAGTTGAACACTCTATCGTAGAGTTCACTCATGCCTACAGTTTATCTCCTCCACACCTCAGCCCTTATGACACGGCGTGAATCTACCGATACAGTCCATGAGGTGTGACCGCACAATTCAATGCAATTTGAAACGACCGGAACTCCGTTGCAGCCTAGAAATCCTGATCGAGGGCTTCGTATGACAGCTGACAATAACCGTGGTGAGCCGCTTCTGATGAGAACACCTCGGCTGATTCTCGCTAGCCCCCAGGTCGGGCAGGGCGCCGCTTACGCCGCGTTCCATACCGCGAATCTCGAGTTCCACTCGCATTGGCTACCGAGCCTAACGGGAGATTTCGAGAGCGCGGCCTATTGGGAGAATAAGATCGCGGAACGACAGCAACTCTTGGAAGAGGGCCGCGAAGTTCACCTCATGCTCTGGTATTACGATGTCTTTGTCGGGCAGATTGCCTTCACTCACATGCGCTCTGACCCGTTCTTTTCTGCCGAAGTCACCTTTAGCCTAGACGAGAAAGTGTTGAGGCAAAAGATGATGTTCGAGGGTCTTCAACACGCTCTCGAGCAAGTCGCATCGCGGTTCAAGTTACACCGATTTGAGGCTCGCTATATGCCGAGGAACGACCGGGCAGGCAAGGTGATCCGGCGAGTCGGGTTTACGGTCGAGGGCTGCAACCGGGGCTATGCACTCGTAAACGGCCGATGGGAAGACCACATCGTGGCCTCACGATTAATGCACGTCTGACCCGTCACTTCGTTGGTCAAACCTTCGGCGCGGTACCCTAAGCTACCGATGACCGTCCGCGAATTACGAGAGAAATACATCCGATTCTTTGAATCGAAGGGCCACCTGCTGTTTCCGTCTGGGTCTCTGATCCCTTACGATGTGACGGGGCGGCTGGATGAATCCCTGCTCTTTAACGGCGCCGGCATGGTGCAGTTCAAGCCGTATTTCCGCGGAATCGCCGAACCCGAACATAAGCGGCTCA
>JBBRHU010000111.1:0-9203 GCA_038222255.1 Fimbriimonadales bacterium
GGAAGCCGCTCGTTGACACAAGCGCAGAGAAGATCTTCGCCTCGCGCTGGACACATGACGGGATCCGACTCTGGACGATCGTGAATCGAGACGCGGGAACCGCCGAAGCCTTTTTGATGGGAGTCTCAAGCGACCCTTCGATTCGCCTTTTTGACCTTGTCCATGGCGTCGAAATAGATCACGGGCATGTACAAATCCCTGGTCGCTGGATCGGCTGCGTCGTTGCGATGCCGACTCGTCTGATTAACGACGATTTCAACAAGTTCCTTGCAGACCAGAAGGCGAGGTTTGGAAGGGCAAAGTACAACCAGGATCGCCCTGAACCCATGCCGGTCCGAGTTCCGGTCGAGCGATCTGAAAGCCGCAAGCCGATCAAGGGAATGAAGGAAGTGATTCCTGGAATCTACGAAATTCCATCCCGGATGCGCGTTCGTGAATGTGGCGAATACGGCTATGGACAGTTTGCAGGCGGCGGCACCCTAGGCCTCCATCAGACTCGACAAATTCGCCGAACGGTCAAGGCGCGACATTGCGTGGTGATGGAACAGGAGGTTACGAACCAAGAGTTCTTCGCTTTCATGCGTAGCTCAAACTACAAGCCGGCCTCCAACGAGCAATTCCTATCCCATTGGGTGAACGGGAAGCCAAAGCCGGGAGATGAGGGCATACCTGTCACCTACGTGAGCCTTGACGATGCGCGAGCCTACGCGAAGTGGGCCAAGCTCAGGCTCCCTACAGAAGACGAGTGGTACCTCGCGGTCGAAGGCCACCGGTTCCCTGTCGGATACATCTGGAACTGGACAGAGAGCGAGCACCACGACGGCCACACCTCCTTCAGCATCTTGAAAGGTGGTTGGGAAAAGTCGATCAAGGGATCAGATTGGTACTTCGACTCTGGCCTGCAGGGTTCAGATTTTTCGGCGAAGTATCTCCACTTCTGGCCGGGCATGGACCGTAGCGAGTCGATCAGCTTCCGATGCGCGGTCGACTTGTAGATTATGCAATTTGGGATTCGGCGGTCGGATAGGGTTACGAGATCGTGTTCCACTGGTGTGCGCGGATGGGTTGTGCGTTACCAGTCTTCACCGGAGCCAATCCGCACACTAACCTACACTGTTATCCTTCATCCCATGGAGACTCCGTGGTGCTAACGGAGAAAGTCGATTAATGCGCTCGGCCGCGCACGAGTTGACGTTCTCGGTCTACCGCAGAAGCAGGGTGCTCTTGATTCCCGGGATTCCAGAGCCGAGCTCGACTGAATTCGAAGGCACCCATCGAACTGTAAGAATCGTGTTCTTGTATGATCGACGATAGTTTTGTTCACAGAGCGGAGTGCTACGGACGTTGTTGCGATGTTGCGACTACCACTAATCAGTAAGGGGACAAGCCATCCTCGCAGATCAGTGCTACCCCACCCGTGCCCCCGCTCGTCCCGTCCACCCCAGGGCCTGCCACAAATCGTGAGGGGGCTATAATCGGTTGCGACATGGTCTGTAAAAGGCGAACCCTGCATCCCCAGCCCAACCCGTCATTGTTGATATGCCGCCGACGGCGCCGAGCGCAACCTGCTTCATCCTATCGGCGCATAGCGTGAGAGCGTGCGACCCACGCTCTATGCCAAGGTAGTGTCGCCCCATTTTATGTGCTACAGCGGTCGTTGTCCCCGAGCCAAGGTAAGGGTCAAGAACATAGTCCCCTGCCTCAGTGGCTATTTCTAAGATGCGACTAATAAGACCCTCTGGCTTGGGAGTATCAAAAACCGCTTCGTCGGGAAACAGAGCAATTATCTGCTTCTTCGCCTCATCTGTGGTTCCAACTTCATCGGAGGTCCATAATGTTTGCGGTGTAAGGCCAAGTTTGCGCGAATTAAGAAAGAGTTTTAGGCGAGGAACACCGTTGCCATCATTACCAAACCAGATGTTGCCCATCGCGATTTCGCGCTGCATCCGCTCTTCAGAGTACACCCAACAGCGCCCGTGCGGTGGCTCGTACTCTCTTCCAGTTGGTCCGACAAGTTTATAAAACTGTCTGGCGGTTCCGTGGCCTCCTTGAACGTTAGCTGAAACTGATTGCCATACTCCCCTTGGATCATTATCAGGATTGCGATATCGCGACACCAACTCGTCTGATGGAGCTAGTAATTGTCTCTTTCGCTTAAAAAGATTTGCATCTTTGGCATAGACAAGAATGTATTCGTGATTATTGGAGAATGTTCTTCTGTTTTCTCGTGTCGTCCGATGTTGCCATACAATTGTGCTAACGAAATTGGAGCGGTTGAAAATCGTATCTGCATGAACTTTCAGATAGTGCATTTCTCGATCATCAATCGAAATCCATAGGCTTCCGTCCTGACTCAACAAGTCATGAAGCACGACTAACCGTTGGGCTATTTCATCGAGCCACACTTCGTGGCAGAGGTCATCTTTGTAGTGGTTATAGGTTTCCTGGTTGTTGTAGGGCGGGTCCAAGTAAATGCACTGAAATGTGCCCGCAAGTGGACCCCTTAGGGCTTTCAGTAGCTCTAAATTATCGCCGTGCACAATGGCGTTGTCCGAAGGCAGTGCCCCGTGAGATAACTTGGAATCGCGCCGATAATGGAGCTTATCCAGGACCTCGATGAGAGGCACCTTTCTTTGGGGACGAGGTTCCGTTTCCGGGACCAGCCCTGTCAGTCGATGGGAGGGTGCGGCCATGTCCAAGAGACGTCCCACGTCAGACAAAGAGCACTATCTTCCCTTTTCTGCGTGGGCTTACTACCCGTAGTCTGTCAGAATCTGAAGGAGCAATGCAAGCCCAGGCTCAACTCGATCTAGGGATGCCGATTGTCAACTCTTTCCGGACGATCCATTACCTCGGCTCAAAGCGTCGGCTACTTGGAACAATCCGTGATTTGGTCAATGAGGTGACCCCGCTGGGCGGGACAGTGTGCGACCTTTTTGCTGGGTCAGGGACGGTTGCGGCAGCCTTATCAGTTGACCGACCTGTAGTCACAGCCGACATTCAACACTACTCCCAAGTTCTCTGCTCGGCCCTCTTAATAGCGGAACGTCCCGGCCAGAATGAACGATCACATTTTCAAGATGAGATTGCGACTTCTTCCCTTCACCAACAATTACGAGAAGCACTATCTGACCTCATAATTTTCGAGGAATCTAGTCTTAAGTCTGCCAGTCAAGGGGATTCACGCCCTCTCTGCGATGTTGTTCTCAATGGCTCCCTCTTAGCTGCAGAATCTGGTTCAGGCAGCCCTGTCGAAACCGGACTCAGCTCCGCCATCTCTTCGAGCCTTGGACGTCTCGCCAGGCTTGGGCTTGATCGAGGGCCAAAGGCCGTGATCACACGTCATTTCGGAGGGCAATATTTTTCATACTCGCAGGCTATTGCGTTGGATGCCGCACTCGAAGTTGCGCACAATTCGCGCGAAGAGGTTCGTGATCTTTTCCTTGCTTCGATCTTGAGCACAGCGAGTGATATTGTAAACACTGTCGGTAAGCAATTCGCTCAACCGATATTGCCAATTCGTAGGGACAATACAATCAAAGAGCATCTAGTGGCGAAAATCATCAGAGATAGATCCTTGCCCGTCTTGTCCGTGATCGTGGATTGGGCTTCAAAATACGCGGCGCAGTCGCACTCGGCATTTAATCATCGTACACTTCAAGGGGATTATCGGGATATTCTAGATGGCCAAATCGACGACGTTGCCGCTATTTATGCAGATCCACCATATACTCGGGATCACTACAGTCGCTTTTATCATGTGCTAGAAACCATGGTGCTTCGTGATACTCCGGAAATCTCAACTGTGTCAGAAGGCGGGGGACAGAGACTCAGCCGAGGAATGTACAGACAATCTCGACATCAGTCTCCGTTCTGCATCAAGTCACAAGCTCCGGGTGCATTTCGAGCACTTTTTCAGCGCTCCCGACATCTTGACGTTCCGCTTATCGTTTCCTACTCTTCTTATACGGCCGGCTCAAGCGAACGTCCAAGACTTCTAACGATGGACGATCTTGTTGCAATCGCCCGAGAGTGTTATCCAAATGTGGAAGTCCGATCAGGAGGACATTTCACTCATAGTAAATTGAACACCTCGCACCTAAACACAACGGCATCCAACTCGGCAGAATCCCTGCTCGTATGTGTCCCCTAATTTGGATTCACGGCAAGAGAACAGGACATTCCGGCCACAAAGCCGCAAGAGCTAGCGCGTCAATTTCATGCCTTCTCATTCTGGTGCCCGTAACGACAACATGCGCTTGAAGATAGTTGCTCACCTGGTCATATCCAGGGGAACCTGGCATCAGAAGATGATACCGAAAGGTTCTAGTGGCAGCTCGCAAGAATATCCCTATTGGGCGACCAACTATTGGGTATAGAAGGCCAGCCGCAGCTTCCAATTCAAATCGATAGTTATGGCTTGCCACAGACACACTTGGACGAAGTTCTTCATTCCCCAACGAGCCGTCACTTGATACGTGTGTTAGCAAAACTCTTTGTGTTCGTCCCGGTGTAGCGCCAAAGAAGTGTTGGAATGTGGTTGAACTAAAATTGGCCTGATTCCAGCGTGTGCTTGCTCGCGGTATCTCTGCGATCAGCACTGCAGCTCCTGGGGTATTCAGTGCCGCAACCGTAACCTTTCCATCAGGTTCCTCAGCCAAGATTTCCTGAATAAGGCCCTTGTTTTTGCGTTCCGGCATCTCCCTGCCAGTGTTCTGCTTTGCTTGATCAACAACTTCGTTGTTATCTAGCGGAAACAGGTGATCGGCGTGAAACTCTAACCAAGCGCGCCACTTTGTCTCGAGTGCCACGTGTTCGGCCAACGTCACCTTAATGACCGTAAACGCTTCAAGATTGCCGCGAAGGCCACCCGGCGTCAGGTTCCCGGAGCCAATGATCCAAGTTGCGTCCACGGCAGACTTGAACCAAGACATTTTTGGATGAAACAGCGAGTTTGAAGAGCTATCGAGAAAGGCCCGGGCTGAAAGGTTCGGCTGTACCTCCATTTTCGCCTGGAGTCTTTCCAATGCCTGTACATTGGTGACAGCATCGACTCCGACAACGAGCTCGAATGGTGATTTCTGCAAAAAAGACTCGAAAACCTGGTCGTGCAGCAACAAGCGCACACCGCCCGGTGAAGCGAATGAGAAGGTGCCGCCACCATGGTCCGCGTGTTGACAAGCATCAAGAATTTCCTCTAATAGATAGGAGGATTCCGGCCAAGCTGGGTCTTGAAGTCGTAGATTCATCAAAGGCTCTCACAAATATAGACGACAGCCATTACCTTACCTTGGACAGCATTCAAATCAGTCGAATGAATCGCCGGTGCCCCCTCTAACAAGTAGCCTGAATTATTTTGCTCGTGTTTGTTCTCCTACCTCCAAGACGCCGCAGGCTTGCAGGGCCTCTTACTCTCAATAGCTGCGATTCCGTGCGAAGGATGGTGTCCTAAGCCTTGCCGCCTCCTTCGTTTGTGGCCCTCACGGACGCATCGTCGCCAGCACAATCCCGTCAAGGAAGAACACCGTAGGGGAAGCGACGATCACCAACACAACGACTTACTTGGAAGGACTATGAGCCCATCAAATGCGACGAACGCAGCTTCTGGACCCGCTCTGGCACCGCCTTTCCCCTCGGGACGGCAACGCCGGGCTAGGTTGAACGGAACGAGCAACAGAACGCGTTGGATGCTACGAGTGGTTGAGGACGATTCGTACTCTTAACCCCCGCACTATCAGACCAATGCGCCTGCGTTTGCCTTCCGAATGCGTTCTCCAACGATAAACGGCAAGTGCTTTACCGCGGATTAGGACGACCACCGGTCAGCAAGTTCCGGTGATCGCAGATCACTTACTAGTGCGCGCGAACTCTCGATCGCATCGAATGGCGAAGAGCAGAGAAAATTCTTGAAGTAGCAACCACTCAAACTGCGCCCTGTGAACAATTCTCGAAGCGCACCGTCTGCTCCAACATGGTCGCTCTTGTCTCCGCACTGCTGTTGATCGGTCCTCCAACCGACCTAACAATCTCCATTGATGGCATCGCGAGACGGGCGATCGTTGTTCTTCCGAGCGTGAAAACCGAGCACCCTCCCATCGTGTTTGGTTTTCACGGGCACGGGGGAAATGCGCGGAGTGCGAGCCGATCGTTTGCGATTGAAAAGGCGTGGCCAGAAGCGATCGTCGTCTATCCCGAGGGCCTCCCTACCAAAACGGGAAGAGATCCCGAAGGGACCCGCAACGGCTGGGAGGGATCTCGCCTGAGTTCCAACAAGGACCTAAAGTTCTTCGATGCCCTCTTTGAAAAGCTCAAGAAGGAGCAAAAATTTGACGAAGGCAAGGTGTTCGTGATGGGCCACTCGAACGGTGGAGCTTTCACTTACCTCCTCTGGCAGCTTCGGCCGAAGCTCATCACTGCCGTCGCTCCGTGCGCAGCGGCGGGCGCAGCGCGAGTAGTCGAGCCTCGTCCAGCTTTCATCATGATGGGCGAGAAGGACGAGATCGTCAGTCCGATCTTGCAACGGGCCTCGATCAACGCGGTGCTCCGACTCGACAAATCTGAGAAGGAACCCAAGAAGCTCGAAAAATACGCTGTGAGCTATGCCGGGGCCCAGCCCGTGGTCACATACATACATCCTGGAGGGCACAAGTTCGAAGGCGAAGCCGTCCCTTTGATGGTCAAGTTCTTTAAGAGTCTTCCCAAAGGACTCTGAACATCCGGCTCCGGCTAGATGCGGTCAGCTGTTGCACCTTTCTAGTGCTGAGATGAGGCTCGTTGGACTCCAGAAATGGCCCGTCTACTCTGAGTTGGAACGTGTCCCAACGAACGCCAACCTCGAAATGTCCGTACACTACAACGAGAGGCAGATGAGAAAGACCCTTCGAGAACAGATCGACGCAAACCGGCGTGCAAGTTTCTTTCTTGCCCTCCTGATCTTTCTGATGCTCGTTGCGCTGGGCACGAGTCTTGTCGGCGCGTTCTATCCGAAATACTGGCCGTTCGGTCTTGCCGGATCACTTGCTCTCGCCGTGCTGTGCGTCGTCATTGCAAACTCGATGGGGCCATCCATGGTGTTAGCAGTGGCTCATGCCCGCCCTGCAACCCACGCCGAAGACCAAATGCTCGATAACGTCGTCGAAGAGATGGCGATTGCGGGCGGTGTTCCCAAGCCGAAAATCTATGTGATCGATTCGGACATGCCCAACGCTTTTGCGACTGGACTGAATCCTGAGCACGGGATCATCGCCGTCACCACCGGGCTTGTTCGTCGTCTCACCCGTGATGAGCTTCAAGGTGTCATCGCCCACGAAATGGGGCACATCCGAAACTACGACATCAAGTTCATGACAACGATCGCAGTGATGGTTGGGATGATCCCCCTCCTGGCCGATCTGTTTCGCCAGATGTCGTGGTTCAGAAGCTGGGGCCGTGACCGAGACAATGACTCTCTCGGCGGGCTTGGTGCTGTGTTCTTTGCGGTCGGGCTTGTCCTCGCAATCCTCGCTCCGATCGCCTCCTTCCTACTCCAGATGGCAGTAAGCAGAAAGCGCGAATTCATGGCTGATGCGACGGCAGCAGAGCTAACCCGATATCCCGAGGGGCTTGCACGCGCGCTGCAGAAACTATCGACCTCAGGCGAGAACATGCCCTGGGCGAGCCGAGCGACCGCGCACATGTACATCGTAAATCCGCTTCAACTTCAAGAAGAAGGCACGAGCATGTTCTCGACCCATCCCGCAACTGCAGAACGGATTCGCGCGCTTGTTGGATTGATGGACACTTCCGCTCGAGAGAAGTTCCTTGAAGCAGAGAAGGCTCCGATCGCACCTCCTGTCCACCAAGTCGTTGATCGTCGAAACCTGCCGTTTTAGCTATTCAACGCCGGCTCGTCTGGTGCTTCGGCGGGAACTGCGGCACGCAATCGAGAGACTTTGTCTTCAAAAATCCCTTGTGCACGGCCCGATAGCCCGGCATCACCGCCCGCAAGTATTCGCACCAACGCAGCGCACTCTGCCTTGCTGAAGGTGACAGAGCCCAAGATGTGCTCTTCAAAAGCCTCAAAGGCCATCGGTGCGACCGCTTGGGCACACTTGGCGAGAGCCTCGGCAAAGACGCGAATCTCATACTGTGCGTGGGCATCCATGCGCAGGCGGATGAAGTGGAAGAGGTTATGCAGGTCGATTTGCCAATACCACTCGGTGTACATGCTCACCGGTAGGTTCGCGCGGGCAAGTTCGCGAGCTACGTTTTGGCCCAGGAGGCTTTCGTAGTTCGCGTACGCCTGCTTCTGTTCGTCCACAAACTGGGCGACGAGAGTAGCCTCTACCGCCGGATCAAACCGGTCGTCGCTTCTTCCCTGCTTGTTGTTCGTGCTCTGTGGCCGAATATTCTCTGGATCGGGGACATAGAACTCATCCTTCATCACCGAATATCTGCCGCTAATCTCGTTTAGGCGGGCCGTACGGTGGCGAACCCACTGCCGGGCGACGAAGATGGGCATCTTGGTGTGAAACGTCAGTTGGACCTGTTCAAAGGGGCTGGTGTGCCAATTGCGAATTAGGTAGTGGATGAGCGCGCGGTCTTGGCGGTAGCTCTTGGTCCCTTCGCCATAGCTGACGCGGGCGGCTTGCACGATGCGCTGGTCACCACCCATGTAGTCCACAAGTCGGACGAAGCCTTTATCCAGACATTGAATTTCCTGGTCGATCAGGGCTTCTGCAGACTCAACAATTTCACGGGCCATCGGCTCTTAGTATATTCAGGGTCCGACCACGAAGACCTGACAACCGTGCCACGGAATGAGATTCCCCTGTTCGGGCCAGACTGCCCTCACCTTAGCGCCCAGAGGAATTCCCAGGTCCTTTCGGTCGACTTCATATCGAATTCCACCAGCCAGTTGTGCGCCTGGAGTCTTAAATCCCCACACCTCAAACGTGACCGTCCCACCGGTCGTCGCAGAGATCGCTCTGCTTGTTAAAGTGCAGCCAGCTGTAAATTTTCGGGCACCCTTCGGCAGTGAATAGATCAGCACCGAAGGAGCGTGGGCAGAAATAACTTGCATCGCCCTCACGTTCGGGCCAAAAAGCGGCTTCCCTTCCGGATCGACTGTGTTCGAGGCTTGGCCGTACCCAACCTTGGCCGAAAGCCACTTCCCGGCGCTGAGATTAACGCGGATTCCGTCAGCAAGTTGCAAGGTCGGGTTT
>JBBRHU010000112.1:0-9167 GCA_038222255.1 Fimbriimonadales bacterium
CATCGTTCGTTCTTCGGCCAATCTTCAGACTGGCGTTGTTCTTTATGGACCCGGTCAGCGAATTAGTCTCCGCGTAGATATCTGTGACGTTTCCATTGATGTAAATTCGGACGCCTTCAGGCTTGCCCGAACCGTCGTAGCTCACCGCGATATGGCTCCATTGGTTCGCCGGAATTTTCGATCGTGAGACCATTTTCAGCGCATTGGTCGGCCATGTGCTGATGATGTGCACCGCAGGTTGTCCACCCTGGAGCCAGCAGTCCCAACCGACGAACTCCTTGTCAGACTCCATCTTGGCGAAAACCGCTCCATCAAGCATCTCGGGCCGAATCCAGGCGGCATAAGAGAAAGGCTTGTCCTTCGCGAACTCCACCGTCTTTCCGAGGTCAACGTAGTTTGCGCCGCCGACCCTGACCGAACCGGTAACGCGAGTCTCGCCAGCCCCGACTTTGCCGACGTTCTTCGGTTCAGGTCCGGTGCCGTCAGCAACCTTGGAGCTAGCGCCGAGGGCGTAGCGTGCGATGATGCCTGCGGGGGTCTTGGGCACTCCGAATTCAGGTGCAGGCTTCCATGCTGCCGCTGCCGGCATGTTCGCGTCTAGCCGCTTTTTGAGAAGGGTATCGATTCTCGCGAGCTTTGCAGTTAGCTTTTGCTTCTTCTCGATCTGGTCGGGGTAAGGCGCGTCAATAAATGGCGGGTGATTCACCGGGCGCTCTTCACCGCTTCCAGTTTCCGGCACGTTGTTGAAATAGGAGTAGATGGAATAGAACTCCTTTTGCGAAATCGGGTCGTACTTGTGATCGTGACAACGCGCACACCCGGTCGAGAGTCCGAGCCAGGTTGTGGAAACCGTCTCCACGCGATCAATAACGGTCTCGACTCGCCACTCCTCGGCGATGACTCCACCCTCAGTATTGATGCGGTGATTTCGGTTGAAGCCGGTCGCGATCAGCTGGTTGAGCGTCGGATTCGGCAACATGTCGCCCGCAATCTGTTCGACCGTGAACTGGTCAAACGGCATGTTCTTGTTGTATGCGTCGATCACCCAGTCGCGCCAGCGCCACTGGAATCGCTCATAGTCTGCCTGGTAACCGTTGCTGTCCGCGTAGCGAGCATAATCCATCCAATCCATCGCCATTCGCTCTGCGTATCGAGGTGAAGCGAGCAGGCGATCTACGACCTTCTCGTAGGCGGTCGGTGATTTGTCGTTGAGAAAAGTCTGTCGCTCAGTAAGCGTTGGCGGTAGGCCAGTAATGTCTAGCGTGACCCGTCGTAGCATCGTCTCGCGGTCTGCCTCGGGGGATGGTTTCAGCCCGGCAGCTTCTATCTTTGCGAGGATGAACTGGTCGATCGGATTTCTGACCCAAGACTTCATCTTTACTGCCGGGAGTTCGGGGCGGGTTGGTGCAACGAACGACCAATGCTCTTTGTATTCCGCGCCTTCGAGCACCCACTGCTTCAACACTTGTTTCTCTTCGGCGGAGAGAATCTTGTGGCTAGAGGGCGGAGGCATGAGTTCTCCGTCGTCCTTTGCGAAGACCCGCTTGACAAGTTCGCTTTCCTGCGGTTTTCCGGGGACAATTGCCCTTTCGCCGCTCTTCAATTTGCTGATCGCGCTGCTACGAATATCGAGCCGTAATCCAGCCTTCGCCGTCGTCACATCTTTGCCGTGGCAGTTGATGCACTTGCCCGCGAGAATTGGGCGGACATCGCGGTTGAAGTCGATCGATTTCTTGGCTATAGGTTGGGTGTTTGCGTAAACGAGACTCGCGCCGAACAACGCGGAAGCCCCCCAAAAACCGAGTGCTTGGGCTCTTTTCATCAAAGGTGATTAACTCCCGGGCTAATAAGGTTAAAGATAGCATGAAAACAAGCTCCCTCGCTTTGAATCGTTGTTCGATTTCCTGATCCTACGACCTCGAAAATCCGACATGCGCACCCCGATTTGTTGCCCATCGCATTCGACGTGCCGTCTAGCCAGCTCAGGCGTCCGAATAGCATGGTCAAGCGTTCGTTGACGTGTCTCGGCGTCTCAATTCTCGCGATTTTATCTGCGATCGGCTACGGTCAGGGCAGCGCTCAGGGGTTCGGCCAAGGAGGAGGTCAAGGCGGGGGTGGAGGCTTCGGCGGTGGTATGGGAGGCGGAGGCATGGGTGGCTTTTCGGGAGCAGCCCCAGGGTCCGCTGGCGAGGACCAAGAACAGCAACAAAGACGCCATGTCGAATCCGGCGCATACGCCAATCTCTGGACAACCAAGAACGCCATCCTAACCCCCGGCGACCGAGTTGAATACAAATTCAAGGTGACAGCGGGAGAAGCGTTGATGGCGACGGCGAGTAGCGAAGCGTTCGACCCCGCGCTAGCAATTGAGGATGAAAAAGGAAACGTCGTCTCGAAAAACGATGATCGCGCAGAAGGCGATCAAAGCCCGTTCCTGATCTACCGATTTCCGACAGCGGGCACCTACACGCTAAAAGTTCTAAGCTTCCGCTCTGTTGCTGGCGGCAAGTTTCAGGTCAAGTATCGATCGTTTCATCCCGTCGACTTTCAGATTGGCAAGAAGACGGCGGAAGTTCCTGCGGGAATAGAGGGAGAGGGTCGCGAACACCTGATCGCAAGGTTGGCGGTCAAGAAAGATAAGTACTACGACTTGAGGCGTGTCATTGCAACCAGCCCTGAAGGATATAAGGGTGGACTCGGGCTCATCCGCGTGATTGGCAAGTCCGGCATTGAGGGAGCGGACGTCACGATGCTGCCACAGGTTGGCCAGGGAAGCGTCTTTTTGTCTGAATTTGATGGAGACGTGTATCTCGAATATTCGCCGTTCCGGTCGAAAGCGGTGGAGGCTGATGTCGCGGAGTTCTCTGCAATTACGATGACGAGCTTCGATACGAAATCTCTCGACCTAGATCAGACTGAGGCGAGAGTCCTCGAGTTTCCTGTGAACCCCCGAGATGTCATCCGAACCACCCTTACGGGAACCAACCCGGCCTACATCATGACGTACCCCGCGGGAAACGGCCACTCTCTGGGCGAAGATGTGAGTCAAGGTGGAGACTCATTCACGACTTGGTTCAGAATCCAGGCCGGAGTCGATAAAGACATGGTTCGAATCTTTCACGGCAAGGGCACAGTTCGAGTCCTCGTTCGAAATCAGATGTCGACTCGGGAAAAGATCACGATCTCCAATAGCACCGACATCCCATTTTGGACGCCTGACGCGGTCAAAAAGGAAGACCTTGCGATTGGGGAATCGAAGATCTACCTGCTCAAATCGCAGAAATCTGACCTCATGAGGGTCGCCCTAGAGGCGAAGACGTTCCTGCCCAAGCTCGACATCTACCGGCTGAACGGACAGCTTGCGAACAGCCTGATGAATCGCGCGACGCTTCGAGCTGCGGACGACCTGTACTTCCCTGAGGCAGATACCTTTCTCATCCGAGTTTCGTGCAATGGATATGGCGGAGGAGGGGCGTTCACGCTCTCTCGTACCGCTCTAACCGGCCCGAACTACGCCGTTGGAAAGGTCGAAACTGTTTTGCTCGACGACAAGAACCTCGGGCTGTACAACGTTGATCTGAAGGCTGGAGTCCGGTATCAGTTCTTGCGCGTGAACGATGAAGGGAAGTACCTGCAGGTTGACTTGCTCGATTCGACTGGTCAATTCCTTAGAAGTGCCAACGTCGTTTTTGATAAGACCGATGTGCGCTACTTTGTCCCGACCGTGAGTGGTGTCCACCGGCTGTGGATCCGAGGTCCGAAGGGGTCATATACCTTGAGACTGAGCGTCCACGTGCCACCGAAACTAGACGACAAAAACTGAATGGAGCTAAGGCGCGCGCTTTTCTCCGAACAATGAGGAAGAAAGCGCGATCCCTGCCGGAATGATGAGGGCCGCTAAGACATACGGCAGGGGACCAATTCGATTGGCGAATTGCATTGCGCTCAACACGATCGACGCGTTGGGGACACAAATCACAACCGCGAGGATGACTGCCCACCGCTTTCCACACCAAACTTGGTAAAGGATTGCGGCCAGCAGGATCCCAACAAGTAGCAACGTCAGCAGGAGCTGTAAATCAAATCGCGGTCTGAAGGCAAGAGGTACAAAGCCGATCAGAAAGAAGATGGCGATCAAAATCGCTCCGACCCTGCGGAGAAATTCCGGTCGAAGTATTGGGATCCTATCCATCGAGTGCATGGCCGAACCACTTTTCTACGATGAGCACATCCCGCCAGATTCCATCGAGTTGGGCATGTTTTTCGTAAGTTCCGACCTCGCGAAAGCCGAGGGACAGCATGAGCCGCCTGCTTGGTTCGTTGTCGACAAAGATCCGTGAGACCATCTTCCAGAACTCGAGGCGTGAGAGCTCATCCTCCAGGGCAAGCATTGCCGCCCTTCCCGCACCTTGCCCTCGATGGGCGGGGTGAACGTAAACCCCAAACTCAGCAATGCCCCGATAGCACGACCGTGGCCGGTATTCGGAGGCACGAGCAAACGCGATGACTTCATTCTCTGACTCCACGACCACGGTTGGGAAGGGTTGAGTCAGCCATCCGAGAACTTCGTCTTCGGCACGGTCGCGCACTTCAAACGTAGCTTTTCCTTCGCGAATGCCGAGGTTGTAGATCGTCGCAATCTGTGTGCAATCTTGGTGGCGAGCAAGGCGAGTGTTCACTTCGTCGGGAGCATCTCCAGATCAATCTTCGGACTGTCTCCGGCGGATGGCAACGTCAGAAGGCTGCCCAGCTTGGGGCTCGAACCCTCAAATCCGCCGTTCTGCAGGAGAAACCGGCCGTTCTTTACCGTGAGGTCGTAGTCAAATCGATCTTTGCCGCCCGTGGCGTCATGAGTGAACCGCGCCGTCTTCATCGGTTGCCAGTCGCCCTTCGAAGTCTTGATCCATGCCGGGCCAAATTCAGCGGCTCGCTTGAGATAGCCGTTGTCACCCCAGAAATTCTCGTTGAACGAGTGGATACCGCGTAGCCAGTTTCCGTCTTTTGGAGCCCGGAAAGAGGCAATGAGTGTCCAAGCCTTCTTTTCTGGCGAGAAGTAGTAGCCGGTGTAGGTGGTTGTCGTGGCCGTTGGTTTGGCGTGAACAAGGAACTTCTGGCGGATATCTGTGCGCCAGTTGATGATCAGATGGCTGTGTCCGCCTGTGCCTTCATTTCCGAAATCGCTGGCTTCGACACCCTCACCTTTCGCCAAGAGCTTTACGCGGTTGTCGTCGTTCACCTTGTTTCGGTCAACTGCCTCGCTCCCGCTGTCCCAGATCGAGAAAATCACGCGACGCTCGCTCGGGCCATTTACTTGCATTCCAAAGTAGCCACGTCGGAAGCCACATGCCATGTAGAACGTGTGGACCGGGTCGGTGACAGCTTTCACCTCGTTGTAGAACCATTCGATTTCCGCGCTCGGCTCGGTGGGATAGCCGATGTGGACGGATGCCGCATTTAATCGGGTCTTGAGGTTGAACTGCGCTCCTTCAGCGGGCTTTCCGGTGAGGGTGAGCGACTTAATCTTTCCAAGCGATTTGCCGTTAGTTCCTTCTGCACGCAGCGTGAACTTGTACCATCCCGCGCTGGGAATCCCGACCTTGTTTGTTGTTAACCCCGTCAACGCGTAGTCCCGCGCACCTTTCGGACCTTCGACTTTGACGAAGTACTTCGAGGCTGTGGACTCTGCTTCCTCTAGCGTGAGCGTCAAGGTTCCCGACTGCGTCAACCGCCCGCCCCACATGATGTGAGTCTTAGGGTTCGTCCACTTCTCGATAACGCCTTGCCTTGAAATCTCGGCGCCTGCTGGCCCCAGAAGGTAAGCAGTATGGGCGGCCAAGCGAAGCGCGGCATCACCCTGAAGCAAGAAGAGAGTCGTCAACACGATAGTCAAATGATATCCGTTTTGCTAACTAAACCGCATTAGTCGGGAGGATTCGAGGGGGCGGGGGTGGTGGAGTCAGGATCGACTGGCTTTTTGGGCTTGGCTTTCTTTTTCTTGGTTTTCGTGGTCGCGGCCTCTGGCTTCGTCGCCGGTTCGGCTTCTTCTGCGACCTTTTGCGAGGATGCATCGAGTGTTCCCTTCAGCACGATGGCGTGGGGAACGGGGCGTGAAGGCGTTTCTGCAGTGCTGTGACCGCTCGCCATGATCTTCTCGCCGTAAACCAAAGAGGTCGAGAATCCAGAGTCGAGGAGCACGGCTTCTTTGATTCCGGCGGCCGCGATTGCAGAGGCCAACTGTGCCGACGAGCATCCGCTCTTCGATGCTCCGGCAACGATCTGCCCATCGGGCATGATTCCTAGGAAAGCACGGCGCCGAGGATCCTGGATGTCTTTGGATGCGAAGATGCCCATGTCATCTTTCTCGCGGGCAAGACCGTCGTGGACCAACCAGACTCCTGCGAGAAAAGTGTCGGTGTAGTCGGGCATGAAGTTTTTGAACACGGGTTCGGAATTCATCGCCTCGGGGTTGTACGCGAGGATCGCAAACTTCGATTTGCCCCAAATGACCACGGGTCGATTTCGCAGTTTGTCCCAAGCAAACTCGTTTGCATCGGGGATCAGCGCTGGCATCTCGGTGGTCTTGCAAGGGCCGACCATTTGGTTGTCGGTGCTCTTGATAGCTGCCATCGCAAAGAAGCCGCCGTTGATTCCCGCGACTGCGCCTGGACTTCGCTTAATGAAATCGAGCACGCCTTCCCGAGTCTCGCTCATCATCGATTCGGGCATTCCTCCGATCACAAGCGCAAGCTTGACCTTTTCGACTTCTTCTTCTTTATAGGCGACCGGCCCAACTTTGAGTTTGCCTTCGAAGACGCCAAGAGCGCCACCACGGAGTTCCTTGTCGGTTTGCTCGGATGCTTTATCGTAGCGGGTGTGAACGTACCGATTGATCGCAAAGATGTTGGGTGATCCTTCGGCAGTTCCGTTCTTGATCGTGAATGCCATTTTGTAGCCGGCTTCTTTCGTCAGCCGCTGAGTTTCAGCATCATTCTTTCCATTCGGGTAGGCGAGAAAGTCGACTTTGATGTTCAGCTCTTTCTCAAGCGTCGCCTTGCTTTCGGTGAGCTCCTTCGTCTGCTCCTCAGTGCTCAGCGTGCTCATGTCGTCGGGGTGGCTAATGGTGTGGCACCCCACGGAGAACAGCGGGTCCTTGAGAAGCGTGCGAAGGGTGTCGTAGTCCATCTTTGGGTGGAGCCCTTCTTTGTTGCCCACGAAGCCGGTGTGGACGAACATCATCGCCGGGAAGCCTTTCTCCTTGAGGATTGGCCAAGCGAGGTCGTAGAAGCCCTGATAGTTGTCGTCAAAAGTCAACACAACAGCTTTATCAGGAATCTTCGTTCCCTCAGTGAGGTGCTTGTAGAGGTCGGCGACGGAGATTGGCGTCACGCCTTCCGTGGTGAACAGATCCATCTGCTCACGAAATTCTGCGACCGCGCAGTCGTACCATTGCGCGTCTTTGTCTCGAATCGCAATGACGTCGTGATACATCATCACCGGGACCCGTTGGCCGAGACTGGCGAGGGAGATGTTGTCGAACGGAGGGCGTGTAGGCTCCTTTTGCTCTTGTTTCACCTCGGGCTTTTCGACCTTCGCCGGGTCGCCAGCCACCTCTTTCGGCTTGCAGGAAGCTCCAAAAGAAATGAGCAAAAGTGCACACGCGACGACGCTCCAGAAAGAAAGGCGACTTTTCATAACCCGTAACTCGACAGTGTACATTCGGTGGTTCAATAGGAGTTGATGCGAGTCCTCTTCACGTCTTCGCTGGCCCTTCTGGCTGGCCTCGGTTTTGGCCAAGCAATGCTTGTCAAGCCGTACTTGCAACTCGGCGATGATGCTCAAACCCGAAGCAGTAAGACCCTGACCGTTGTCTGGCATACCGATACAATTCGAGCGAATTGGACTGTCCGTTTTCGATCTGGATCGCGCACAACCGGCGAGGTCCTCGCCCGCGCAGTTCGGATCGCGATGCCAGGAACACCGGAGCATTTAGTTTGGTCAGCTACGATTCCGGATCTGAAGCCAGGTGAAGACCTCAAGTATTGGGTGTTTTCGGGCTCGAAGGAGCGGTTCACGGCGTCAACCCACGCTCCCAAATCCCCTTCGCAACCCGTCCGATTCGCCGTCTACGGAGACACGGGCAGAAACACCAAGGGCCAAAGAGAGGTGGCCTTCCAGATCAGTCGGACGGCGCCAGATTTCGCGGTCGTGACCGGAGACATCGTATATCCAAATGGCCGAATCAGCGAGTACCGCAAGAATTGGTTCCCGATCATGAATTCAGACAAGAAGGATCTCGCTTCGGGCGCTCCTTTGCTTCGGAGCATCCTTCATGTTGGTGTGGCCGGCAACCACGACACTGCTTATCGGAGCCTTTCAAACTATCCAGACGGCCTCGCTTACTACCTCTACTGGCTTCAACCCTCTGGCGGACCCGACATCGATGTCAAAACGAGCGGCCCCGACGCATCACGCAAAGCGCTCTTCGAAGGTTCGGAGCGGCGGCTCAACAGCCGGGCGAACTTCGCGTTTGCCTACGGCGACGCCTACTGGATCGCCCTCGACGCAAACACCTATGCGAATTGGAGCTCTGCGAAGCTGAAAGGCTGGCTTGAAGGAGAATTGAAAAAGGCTCAGAAGTACACGTGGAAGTTTGTGACGTTCCACCAACCGCCGTATCACTCATCAAAGAAGCACCAGAGCGACACCATGATGCGGTCGTCTCATGACCTTTTTGTGCGATATGGTGTCGACGTTGTCTTTTGTGGTCACGTCCACAACTATCAGCGAACGGTACCCATGGGGATTGGCGCGAAGCTAGATCGAGCTTTCGATGGCGCGAAGCAGACTCGACCGAACGGTGTGATCTATGTGGTCACCGGGGCAGGAGGTGCGGAGCTGTATGACCAGATGATGGCCGATCAGCCGAAGACCTGGCAGCCCTGGACGGCGGTGTACAAAGCTGGATATTCGTTCACGTTGTGCGACCTTGATCGAAAGCAACTCACCATTCGGCAGGTCTCAGATAAAGGCAACACGCTCGACCAATTCGTCATTCAGAAGTAGCCAGTTCAGTTCTTACGGACGTGGGTTTTGGGTAGCCAGCCCTGAACCCTCAACAGTCCCTCTTCGCTTACCGTCATCGGAAGCGAGAGGCCTTCAAGGCGTTT
>JBBRHU010000113.1:0-9157 GCA_038222255.1 Fimbriimonadales bacterium
TGGTGAAGGTTAATGCCGCTGGTGGTGGTGTCTACCCGGCTGCGCCACAAGGAAAGTGGGGCAAGTTTATGGAGCAGATGCAGAAGGCCTCAGAAGAGCAGCAACGCAAGCAAGGCATCTCGCCGGGCTCAGACAAAGACAAGAAAGACGACGAAGGGGGAACTGGACGGCCCGCAACTCACAAGCCGAAGAAGCGTAAATAGCGCAGACTTCGGTCGATTCAGAGTAAAGTTCAGAAAGTAAGTTTATGCAATCAGTGGAACTATCCGCAAAGTCCGTCGCGGACGCAACGAAAACAGCTGCCGAAAAGCTTGGGGTTTCAGAATCCCAGGTTAAGGTGACCGTTCTCGAACAAATCAAAGGTCTCTTTGGGAAGAGCTCAATCCGAGTTCGCGCCGAAGTGATCGAGTCTGCCCCTGCGCCAGCTCCTGCCCCATCGACAGCTCCGGCTGCCGAAAAGGCCAAGAAGCCCGCTAAGGCGAAGCCTGTGAAAGCTGAGGAAGCTCCCGTAGAGGAAGTAGCCCCAGTTGCCGACAGCGCTCCTGCCGAAAAGGTCAGCGTGCCCCGCCGTCTCGGACGAAAGGCTTCGGCCTCGGATGAGCTTGAACCAGCTCCGGCAGCTGCCGAAGCCGTTGCTCCAGCACCAGTTGCCGCTGCATCCGCTGCTCCTGCTTCCGGTGGCTCAAACCGACGACGCGAGAAGCCTGCTCCAAAAGCAGCTGCTCCCTCGAACACCGAAGGCGAAGGCACTCCTGAACCCGAGGAAGAGGCCGAAGGCGTTCAGGCGACTCAGGAAGATGCAGATCGACTACTCAAAGTCATCACCGACATCATTGCCTCGTCTGGCCTAGAAGTCTCCGCCCGAGTGACCCAAGTGGGTGGTCGCTACGTCAGCATGCAGCTTGACGGCAAGGACGCAGCTTTCTTGGTCGGCAAGCACGGCGAAGTCGTTAACGCGCTTCAGTATCTCGTCAACATCATCTGCGGTCGCAAGTACAACAACGGCGTCCGAGCAACGATTGATGCGAACGACTACCGAAAGCGACGTGAGGACGCCCTGACGAGACTTGCCAACAAGGTTGCGGATCAGGTGATCGAGCGAGGCGAAGAAGCCGTTCTAGACGTGCTTCCCGCTTTCGAGCGACGCATCGTCCACAAGGCACTCTCAGTTCGATCTGGAATTGCGACCTACAGTGAAGGCGAAGAGCCCAACCGCCGTGTCGTGATTGCTCCCGCCGAATAGTTATCGGCCAACAAAAACAACGAGGGGGTTCGCGGTCGCAAGCCCACGAACCCCCTCTTTTGTCGCCTACCTAATCGTCATCCCCAGACCGAAATCCGAACCGGCGAACCGCCCCGGGATACGGTTGATCGCCCTTGATTCCCTTCCAGATCGCCTTGTTCAGAGCAATCTCTTGGGCTAACGTCATCTGGTCTGGTTGGCTGAAATCAATCGCCTCCAGGAGAGCAGACTGCTTGCGCGGAGCATTCTTCGCCATGAGGTCCTGTTTCGGCGTGAGCGCGGCGTAGGGCGTCAGATTCGGCTTCTGCGAGAATGCCTTGTAGAGTGGGGACGCTGCGGCATCGTGTTGGCTCATCGGTGCCAATCCCAAAATCAGCTCAATCGACTTGAGAAACGACATCGTCGAATAGTGCGTCGAGTCGACTCCTGCAGCGTAAGTGTAGGGTGACACCGCAAGCGCGACGGTGCGGTGGGCATCGACGTGATCGGGGCCGTTCTGTGCGTCGTCTTCAATGATGAAGATTGCAAACTTGCTCCAATAGGGACTCTTTGAAATCGTCTCGACGATCTTGCCAATGCCGAGGTCATTTGAGGCGACGGCTGCTTTGGGAGTGAACGCCCCCGCTGCCATGCCGCGCGTATGATCTTCGCTCAAAGCCATCACCATACAACTGGGCATCTTGCCTGTCGACTCAAACTTTTTGAAGTCTTTGAGGAAGATGTCAACGGCAAGATAGTCTCTCACCCCAGCCGCTCTTGCCTTGTTCCAGTCAGCGTTGGTGTGATCTCTCGTGTGATAGTAGTAGGTCGCGTAATCTAGTCCGGCTCGTCGGCACTGATCCCAGATCCGACCATTTGGTGTATCGCTCAGCGTCGTTGAGAGCCTAGGCGCACCTTTTCCGCTGTATTGTTGCGGCCACGTTCGCTGCATGAAGTCAGGAACGTACGCCCCGTTTGTCCAGTGGTGCCCGTCCACCGAAACTTCCCCGGTTGCGTAGAGGTTGTCGAGCAGAACATAGCGCCGGGCTAGCTCGCGATGGTTGGGGGCAACATCCTCACCAAATAAGGTCAGCTTTGCTGCACCGTTGCCGTAGGGTTTTCCATCCTTCGTGAGATCGCCTAGGAGTTGGTCATAGGTTCTGTTCTCCTTGATGATGTACAGCACGTGCTTGATCGGCGAGGACTCTCCGAGTTTGCTCGGTATCGCGCTCGCCCCAGAAGCAGGAACGTTCAGAGCTTGCTTCTCAACACCGGGCTTGTAGGCAGACAGCTCAAGAACGGACTCGGTCATCGCCGCGAGGTGTTTTGAATCTGAGAAGTCAACTTTCGTGACCAGCCCGTTCATCAGAACCACGATATACGGATACCCCTTCGGAGCTTCCTTGTCGATTTCAGCGGTATCTCCGTTCGGCCCAGTTTGGAACCCTTTCCCGGCTCCGATGAGGAGCGACTTCTGGTCCTTCAAAACTGCGAGTGCACAGGGATAAGCGCCAGAGGGAATGAATCCTTCGATCTCACTGTGACCGCGCTTTGCGACGTCGATCACGGCGACGGCGTTGTTGTCAGCATTTGCCACGAAGAGCTTCTTGCCGTCTTCCGTGATTGCGAGTGCGTCTGGAGTCGATCCAGCAGGGGCATTCGGCCAAGGGCGAGTAATGATTCGCTCCTCTCGCTCTCCGTTGTAGAGGTCAATGACATCGACCTCATCATCATTTCCGCACGCGACGAAGAGCCGCTCTCCTTTCACAAGGATGTCGTTCGGGTGACGGCCAGTGTTCCATGACCTCACAGTGCTCAATGAATCGGTAGAAACTTCTACAACCTTTGCTCCGCCTTGCAGAGAAACAAGCAACTTCCCTTGGAGTCCTTTTCGAACCGAGAAGGGCGCAGCCCCAAGGTCAAACTTCAGTTCTCGTTGAATGTCGCCCGTCTCTAGGTTTACTTCGAGCAGTCGATCCGTGGCCGACGAAGCGACGTAAGCCAACTTCTCTTCCGTCACAAGGCCCGCAAGCCAGAGTGCAGTGTTTCCTTCAAACACGAGTTTGAGGTCCTTTCCCTCTTTCGTGGTGCCGTCAGCAGCCACTTCCAGGCTGTGTATTCGGTTGAGTGTGCCTCCGCTGATGTAAAGGAGCTTCGAATCGGCCGACCAAGACAGGCCAACCCAACTCGGCGTGATTTTGGTGTCGCTAGCGAGCTTTCCGGTTTTGGAGTCAAAGATGTAGGCGTGGTGAGTTCCTTGACCGCTTGAGACGAAAGCGAACCACTTGCCATCTGGGCTGAGTTCTCCGCCCGCCAGCAGGTCGCCCGTCTTGGTCTGTTCTCCTGCTGGTTGGAGTTTCCAGCCGGTATGCAGTGTCAACGCCTTTTGCTGGCTCACCACAGCCACTCCCACTCCAGCGATCGCAGCCACGGCCAAAATCAAAGCTCGTCTCATGTCATTTACTCTACCAATGATCCGGCAAGTGGTCAATTACGCGGGTCAAACGTTAATCTCTCTCGGGCTTGAACAAACACTTAATGAGAACCCAGCATCCTAATCGCTGGTCTGCGCACTGGCGGCGAGTATTCTGATGAAGCATGCCCGTTGTAGACCAAATTTTCGATCTTTTCCGTAGACAGGGGCATTTGAAATACGGCGAAGACGTGAGTCAGCTGACTCACGCGCTTCAGGCCGCCCACTTTGCCCGCGAGCAAAATGCGACCCCTTCTGAAGTCGTGGCGACACTGCTTCACGATATCGGCCACCTTTGGGAGTCTGACTCGAAGGGCGCGGCTTCGCTGGGCTACGATGCCCGCCACGAAGACCTCGGCGACCAGTTCTTGCGCAGGCACTTTTCAAAGGCGATCACAGAGCCCGTTCGATTGCACGTCGCGGCAAAAAGGTATCTCTGTGCCATCGATCCGACCTATAGCCCAACCCTTACCAGAGCCTCCCTCGAGTCGCTCGCTCTCCAAGGTGGACCGATGTCGGTGAAAGAAGTAGAAGAGTTCAGGTCGAATCCCCATTACAAATCTGCAGTTCGTTTGCGAAAATGGGATGACCTCGGAAAGGAACCAGATCTCGAAGTCGCCAAGCTAGAGAGCTATCGAGAATTGGTCGAGAGCTACGTCATCGACTAGCCGCATTCCATGCATGGTTCTCCGCTGAGTTGCCTCTTAACGCTACAAACTCAGAGTAGTGCTCTCGGAAAGGGCGGCCGACGCCGATGCCCTTGGATTCCTGGTAGACCCTTGCGCGAGTCTCTGCATCCGACCAAAACTCAGAGACTCTCGCTTTTGCGGTCACAAGCTCTCGTACTGACTCAAACATCGAGAAAGTGAACCGATCATCAGCCCGCGTTCGGTTGAGCAGCGACTTATCGAACAACTGCGCCACTGAAAGCATCGGATCTAGACGAGAAGGGCAGACTGCTTCCGCGTCTTCCAGTGTCCACGCAAACGAAAGGCACGATAGCCGACAGAGCACCTCTTTCTCGTGTTGTCCGAGCAAATTGTAGCTCCATTCGATGGTGTTGCGGAGCGTCTTCTGTCGCTCATCTGCATTCGTGTCGCCCCGGGCGAGAATCTCAAAGCTCGTCGCGAGCCGAGTTGCAACTTGTTGGGGAGTCATCGTTTTGCATCCGCGTGCCGCAAGCTCTAGCGCAAGTGGTAGCCCATCGACTCGCCGTACAATCGCTCCCACCGCAGAAACATCCTCATCAAGCAGCTCGAATTCGGAATCGCATTCTATCAAGCGTCGAAGGAAAAGCTGGGCGGCTGGACTGCTGAGCAATGCCTCGCGCCCACTCCCAACCGCAGGGAGCCCAAGGGGTTTGAGCAGAAGTTCAGCCCCACGCCCGAGTCGCAACGACTCTCGAGATGTCACAAGAATTAGCAGGTCTGGACAGCTATCAGCGAGGGAACAGACAAACTCGGCGGTGGAGTTGACGACATGCTCGCAAGTATCCAAGAACAAGCAAGTTGCCGGACTCGCGAGGTGCTGCTCGAGTTCGCTTTGGGTGTCGAATCCCAAATGAGCAATCACTGCTTCGCAAACATTTGCATCGCGCGGCATTCCCTCAAGCTGGATCTTTAGGGCTTGAGTCTCTTGTTGTCGAAGCCAGGAGCTTGCGAGCGAAGTCTTCCCTACTCCTCCCGGCCCTAGGATCGAAACGATTCGGTTAGACGCAAAGAGCGATGACAATTGCTCGAACTCCAACTCTCGTCCCACCAGGTCGGCGGGTGCGATAACTGGTGTTGCAGCGACCACGGGCCGTGGTATCGGTTTGACAGATGCCGCGACGAAAGCTTGGAGTTCCGCGCTCGTATCGAGACCATGTTCGCTCGACAGGGCTAACCGAGTCGCCTCGTGGAACGCAACTAAATCGGACAGTCGATTTTGTCCCGCTAACAATCTTGCGAACTCGAGAAGGGTGGATTCCCTGAACCGGTCGAGTGCCAGAGCACGCTGTAGCGCCTGTTCGGCGATTGTGAAATCTTCGCAAAGTACGGCTTGCGCTGAGCCTTCGACCAAACGCCCGACAAGAAAAGTACGAAACTGCGCGCGTTCAAGTTCGAGCCAGGGGTGAGTGTATTGCGAGCCTAAATCGCCGTTGATGGAAACACATGCTTCGATGCACTTTCGATAGGCTGACGGGTCTAGTTGGAAGCTATGGGCGCAACTTTTAACTCTCTCAACGTCGGTCTCTACCGCCTCCCAATCTAGTCCAACCTCCTGGCGCGTCGTGATCAAACAATCGTTCAAGCCCGAGACCTTCCGAAGCTCGGAGAGGGCGACGCGCAATCGAGACCGGCCCGTTGCCTGATCTGCAGCGGGCCAGAGAAACGCTGAAACCTCATCTCGACTTAACAGTCGTCGCCGCTCAAGAGCGAGTCGAAGAAGCAACAGACCGTGCTTGCTCGGCACCACAGGATGGCGAATTCCTGTCGAATCCGTGATGATGAGGTCCGCGGTGAGTTGGAGGTGGATTGTCGCCATTGCGTCTTAGAAGTTATCGAGATCGCTGCGTCTCCCCCGAGGATCGAGCAATATGCTTCCGAGCTCGGGCCAAGAAATTCGATCTGCAATCGGCAGGGCCATCCAGGAGCGCTCCTCCACCGTCCACCATTTTGAACAAGCGGAATCGAAGGTGCCCCCCAATCCAAACTCTTCGGGCAAATCTGCCACGAAGTGAGTCGCCCCAGCCGCCGCGGCTTCGTTCAACACGCCTTCAACGAGGCTTCGGAACTTAGTTTCCGATCCTGGTGCCCAGGCTCCCTCGATGAGGGTCACCGCGTCTGGTTCATGCTGAGCCACGAGGTAGCTCGTGAGTTCGCCTTCGCTCATCACAACATGCAGCTTCACTCCGTGACGAGTTAGCCGATAGTGCGATGCGGATTGCCAGTTCTGAGGTGACCGAACCATTGCCATCGGACGATCTCCAAACGTGTTGTCGTGTAAGACAGCCATCTGGGAAAGAAGCGCGTTGTCGACGGGACGGACTTCTCCGATTTGTGGAGCAGTTGTCTGGTTGAGAACCCCGCGAAACGACCTCGTTCCGACCGTTCGATAGCCGTAGCGAGCATAGTGGTTGTTCTTGCCCGTCCCCAAATAGCTCCAGACACATCCAGCTTCCGCCATCTTCTCGATCGCAAGCTGAATCAACTTGCCAGATAACCCCTGCTTCCGGTGGCTATCTAGGGTGCTCACGCTCCCAATTCCACCCACCTTCAAAGGGCGGCCGTCACGGTCACGGATTTCGCGAACGAACACATGAACCGATGCGACAATTTCATCCCCTTCCACCGCCGCGACGGAGATGTTGTCTTCAATTGACCGGCTCTCAAGGAGCGAGGTGAAGAACTCAGACTCTACGCCGAAGATGCTTACCCAAAGCCGAACGGCTTGTGGATACTCTCGGGGATCGAGGACGCGATACTGCACCATTTCTCAAGTCTACTGAGGATGTCCTCCGTGTCGCCTGGGTCAATCAAGTCGCGTAACATAGCGCTCAAGGACCTGCGAGCCAAAACCAAGGGGCCTAGCGCGGTTCGGGACTGTAAGGATTCGACATCCCTAAACGAATCATGGGTTAATGAACACGAAAGACAAGCCAAAAGGATCGGTTCAGGAGCGATTCCAATTCCTCCTGAAAGATCATGAGCGCATCGTGTTCAAGGTAGTCAACACCTACGCACGAAATGCGGAGGATCAAAGCGATCTCTCGCAGGAGATCGCAGTTCAACTTTGGAGAGCCTTTCGCGGCTATGACGAGTCCAGGAAGTTCACGACGTGGATGTACCAGATCGCCCTTAACGTGGCGATCTCTTGGTCGCGCCGAGCTCGAACTCGAGATCGATTCACCGTGCCGATCTCAGACTCACATCTCGCCCCTGAATCCGCCGCCCAATCCGATGATGTTCGGATCCTTCGCCAGCTGATCGCCGGGCTGGACGAACTGAACCGGGCGCTGCTTCTGCTCTATCTCGAGGAACGACCTCACGCCGAAATTGCCGAGATCGTCGGGATTTCGGTTGCCAACGTCGCCACTCGCATCAGTCGCATCAAAGATCAACTCCGCAAACAAGTCGCCAGCGACAACTTCACCCAACAGGAACCCGAATCACATGGAACTCGATAATCTCAAAGCCGCTCTTGAATCGCTCGAAAAAAAGGTCGACGCGAATGCCGCGCTTCAACAGCAAATCCAGAACGCTCTCCTCGAGCCGAAGCTACGCCGCCTGAACACTCCAGCAATCTGGGATCTCGTCGGTGGCCTGGTCTGCACGATCTGGAGTGGGTCGTTTCTCGCCGATCACTTCGCCGAGATACAAAAGGCTCCGCTCGGAGCTGGTGCAAGCTTGGTGATCTTCATATTTGGAATCGTCATGGTCTCCTTCTCAGCGCGGCAGCTTGCGATCTCCAGCCAGATCAGCCTCGACTCGCCGATTGTTGAGTCTCAAAATCGACTTGCCGAACTCCGAATGCTGCGGCTGAGATCGACCCAATGGGCATTCCTGGTGGGGCTCCCCTTGTGGTTTGTGTTTCCGATGTTCCTCTTTCAGGCACTCGTGAAGTACGAGGTTGCCCTTCAATTCAGTGGAGCATGGGTCGTTGTCAACATCATCGTCGGAATTGTCGCTTTCCTCATCCTGATGCAAGTAGCTCGCAAGACGCAGGGCAAATCGAAGTTTCTGAATGCTCTCGAAGCATCAGCAACGGGTAGCCCGCTCATCGAAGCGCGGGCGTTTCTGGCGGATCTTGCCGAGCTCCAACGAGGGTAAGCAGTTCGACCGACCCCTGGTTGCTACATCCCAGGGGCCGGTCGGTGAGTGTCCGGTCTATTGAACCGGGCGCAACTTGACCCACCGGAGGTTGATCGGCTTCCAGTCCTTGCCGTTGGCCGGAGCCACCTTAAAGACAACCTTCTCGCCTGCCTCAAGCGAGATTTGCCCGACCTTGACCTCAGTGAACTTGGCCCAATCGCCTGTCGTCGGGATGTCAAACATTAGCTTCTCTTTGCCCGTGCTGAGAAGGAGTTTGCTTCCTGAATTTGGCGTCGCAACCGATCCGACAACCTCGTATCTCCCCGCCTTCGCAACCTGCAGCTGCCAACTCAGAGAGTCCGAAGGAGCATCCCAAAACCCGACGTTTACTTGCCCGTCACGAGTTTCGGTGTTGAGGCTTCCATCAAGAGTCGCCATTCCCGAGCCTAGCGTGAAGCCACCAGAAGCGTCGGCTTTGATGGGCGCTGGCTTAACAACCATTTGCTGGGGCGCAAATCCTTCAATGTTTCGCACCCGAATCTTAAGTGCAACCGCAAGGGTGCTCGAGAAAGTGGTCGGTAGCAACACGTGTAGACCCTTCTCATCTTGAGTCCACTTGATGATCGCCCTTGAACCCAAAAGTTCGACACCCGTCACAGCCCCAGTCGA
>JBBRHU010000114.1:0-9036 GCA_038222255.1 Fimbriimonadales bacterium
CGCGAATGAAGTAGCCGTAGTGAAAGTGGTGGTCGTTCAGCGAATCATCGCTACCATACGAGGCGGGATAGCCGATCAGCGTCCCCCAGGGTCTGTTGTAGTAGAACTGCCCCTTTGTGCCGTCTGCCGTGAAGTACTTCTCCAGCAGTGCTTTGAGCTTTTGCCTGAAGATGTCTCGCTCTTTGGGATGAAGGGTTGCGTCGGAGATTGAGGAAAGGGTTGCAAGTTTGCCAAGCGCCTTTCCGGTCCAATAGGTGTCCGTGAGCTCAGGTTTGAATCCCACTGCGTCAGAAGCAAGATAGCTATCGAGATTTACGGGATCGCGAACGCCGACATTGGGCAAAAGCGGGAGGACACCTTGGAATGGGGTGACCGTGGTGAACCCGGTTCCACTTCCGAGCTTCATGAGTCCGCGCGCGCAGAGGTAGGTATGGGAAGTGAGCGAGTTTTTCGATCGCTGATATTGATGGGGGAGTAAAGCAAAGAGAGTGCCATCGCTGCCCGGCTCCTTTGCGCTGACCATAAAGGAAAATTTGGTGGTGACTTTCCTCGTACTCTCGTCGAATTTCCACATCACCTTCGAGTCGGTGACGTGGTTGTGGGCGTATCGGGCAAAGAACGCGAGAGTTTCTGGCTTTCCATCCGGGAGCAAGGCGACCGAAAAGTAGCTCTTCGAGGTCCGGCAAGTGAGCTTAGTCGTGCCGATTCCTTCCCAAATCGCGCCCTTCGGTCCAAATAGGCCGTAGTTGCGTCCATCGATGAAGACGCTGATGGTGTTGCCGGTGCCCGTCACCGTTGGGGCTTTACCAAAAGTGATGGTCGCGGAACCCTTCGTGATCTCTCCAAAAACGAACGGCGAGCCGTGACCGAAGGTGAGCTTAAGGTCATTTCCGAACGCTGCCGTAACAAACCAGTCGCTCCAACGGTCCGCTCGAGCATCCGGGAAAGTCGCTTGATCCGAACTCCCGATCGTGAGATCGCTCGGCGCGCTCATCACCGCCGTGAACACTCCCTGCTCGTTCGCGGTATAGCCCGCGCCGGGATAATAAATGCGCAACCCCGATATCTCAGCCTGAATCCCGAGTGGGTGAGGGAACATCTGATTGCTGAATTGACTGAAAACGAGCGAGCTCCACCAGTGGTTGGTTGGCACCGGCCCCTTCACATTCGCCGTGACCCAGGGTGTCTCCGCAGGTTCTTTGGCGGCGTTTGGAAGTTTAGTTGTGTAGCTTCCCGCGCCGACCTTGATGACGTTTGATGCTGCCTGAGGCTTTGAAACTAACCTAGCTCCAGCCATCATCACACACGCAATCGCCAATCCCTTCACCGGGTTGCGCAGGTGGGAAAGCATGGCCCAGTCTACTGTTCCGACGGTCAGCGAGGCTAATGAATCAGTTGAATCGCCTTCGTGGGGCTAGTCGTTGTCGGCGCCTGCTTCAGCGATGCCGCAATAGGTAGGATGGAAACATCATGCCTATCTCCGCTACCATCCTCCTTCGATCCGACAAAGACGGAGGGGACGTCCTCACCGAAGCAACCTTTGATGACGCAGTCTGGGCCGAATTGAAGAAAGACTGGCTGACCTGGCTCAACACCGGCAAGCCCCTCGGCGGAGCCTACAGGTACACCTCAATCCTGAGTTCTCACCCAAGAGAGATGCTCATAACCTTCGCGACGGTCAAGGCAATCTATTAATCATCCCGCCAAGCGGATCCGCTACGTCGCTATTCAATACCGGTCAGGCTAGAAGTTGGACCGCCATGCCCGACGATGCGATAGGAGCCGTCTGTCCTGGCCGAAATGCTCCCTTTGAACGAGACCTCCAACCGTGGCAGGGAGTTGCGGGCCCAACGGTTCCGAGCGAATGCCGTCGAGTTGGAAGACAAACGAAAAAATCTGCACGTTATGTGCAGGTTTTGAACCTAAATATGGCTGCCGCGCTAGGATTCGAACCTAGGACCCGCTGATTAACAGTCAGCTGCTCTACCACTGAGCTACGCGGCAATGCTTTGTCTATTATCCCTATCGGCAGGGTTGAGGTCAAGGGTTAGGCCTAGGGGAACCTTTGGCTGACCCGCTTAGTCGGTGAAGCCGGCTTTGAGGAGGGCCTTTTTAAGCCGCTCTTCGTTGTAGCCGGGGATGATGTCGATCACCTTTAGGTCTTTGCCGATCACGACTGTCGACGGGAACTCGATGATGCCGAATGTCTTGGTGGCTCCTTCGCCGCCCTTGTCAGATATCATCGGGAACTTCAGCTTCTTTTCGGCGGCGTACTTCTTAATCGCCAGGACTGAGTCTTGGGTGTTGATGCCAATGACAGTGAGTCCCTCCGCCTTGTAGTATTCATACATCTCTTCAAGGCCGGGCAGCTCTCGGCGGCTCGGATCGCAAGCGACGAACCAGAAGTTGAGCACGACCGCCTTCGATCGGCGAAGCGCAGAATTGAGGTCGAACGAACGTCCATCCGTTGTTCGTGCGATCAGTCCAGGAGTGACTTCGCCGACTTTTGGACCTAGTCTGAATGCGTTGGCTGTTGTCGATGCGGCGATTCCTGTGGTTTTGGCACCTTGTGCAGCTGCATGTGGCCGTACTAAGACGCCGCCCTTTTTCCAGACTTCGGGATGGGTTAATCCGAAGACAAATTCTTCATTTTTTGCGTGAACAGCGACGAAGTCGATCTTTCTCGTGCGGTCGGGTTGCACTGGCATATCCTTGCCAATAGCTCCACGCACCCAAGTGAGGCCCCGTTCGACCTGGTCTCCCGCATACAATACGAGGGTCTCATCGTCCCATGGGTAGCTTCGTGATTTGAGTCGACCACCGGGAAACTCGCTTACGAGCTGGCGCCACGTCGCTTCTGTGGTCAGTCCGGCAGGCGTCTTGTACGATGGCCAAGAGGTCTCGATTTGAACAACTTTGCCCTTTCGAAGATAGACGGAGAAGAATTCTCGTCGTCGAAATCCGGGCTCTGATCGCAACTTTCCGACCCAGACCATCTCTTCTGTTGAAGAATCGATCGTGCCGTCAGCAGTCGGCTTGCCCATGACAGCACGAACCTGAGACGCAGTCATGCCGAGCTTCACTTTGCCGACACTCACGCCAGGGACGACTTGCTGTGCCGAAGCTAGGGCGACCATGCCAACCACTCCGACTGTACTAACCACGCGAATCCTTCGCATTAAAATGTTCTACCCGCTCCTAGCAAAAATTTGGGGTCCGCGTCCATGCTTATCTGCTTAGACGAGGCGAATCCCTTAGCTGTTTCACCTAAAGTTCTGATCAACGCCCTCGCCCCTGTCGGCGAACCTTTCGCTTCTCAGAACCTAACCGTCCATCACTCGTGCCCATGATTTTTCGAAGAGACTGAATCTCGTCTCGAACCTGGGCTGCTTTTTCAAATTCCATTGCCTTTGCAAAATCTTTCATGTCTTTCTCAAGGCTAGATACAAGCATTGGAATGTCTTCAACCCGAATCGGCTGTCCGTCCTTGCCGATCTTCTCTAAGGTGGAAGCATTGTATTGTGCCGCAACTTCGGCAACCGCCTGGTAGGACCGAACGGTTTCTCGGACGACCTTAATGACAGTGCTGGGTGAAGTCCCATGCTCGATGTTATAGTCCTCCTGGATTTTACGTCGTCGATTCGTCTCGTCAATCGCGCGCTCCATCGAGCCCGTCATCACATCGGCGTACATGATGACCTTTCCATTAACGTTTCGTGCTGCGCGTCCGATGGTCTGAATCAGTGAGGTTTCCGATCTCAAGAAGCCTTCCTTGTCTGCATCGAGAATCGCGACGAGGGTGACTTCCGGAAGGTCAAGTCCCTCTCTGAGAAGGTTAACACCGACTACAACGTCGTAGACACCAAGCCGAAGATCGCGAAGAATCTCTGGACGGTCGAGCGAGTGGACGTTGGAGTGGATGTACTGGACCTTTACGCCGAGATCTTGGAGATAGCCGGTGAGATCCTCAGCCATCTTCTTCGTCAGAGTCGTCACCAAGGTCCGTTGGTTCAGCTTGACACGCTCTTGAATCTCACCAATCAAGTCGTCGATCTGTCCCGTTGTTGGCCGCACGTCGATCTGGGGGTCTACGAGGAAGGTCGGTCGAATGATCTGCTCAACGACTTGGCTCTGAACCTCGCGCTCGAAAGGTCCTGGCGTCGCGCTTACAAACACAATCTGGGGCACACGCTCAAGGAATTCATCAAACTTTAGGGGCCGGTTGTCGAGGGCGCTGGGGAGTCGGAAGCCGTAATCAACTAGGACTGACTTTCGCTGCCGGTCACCGTTGTACATCGCGCGGACCTGCGGCAGGGTCTGGTGGCTTTCATCGATGAAGACAATCGCGTCGCTCGGCAAGAAGTCGAGCAGGGTGTAAGGCGCAGTTCCCGGCTCACGACCATCAAAGTATCGAGAGTAGTTCTCGATACCGTTGCAATAACCGACCTCTCGCATCATCTCGAGGTCGAAGTCGACGCGCTGACGCAGGCGTTGAGCTTCAAGCAGCTTGCCTTGAGAAACGAAGAACGCGCACTGCTCCTCCAACTCGTTCTGGATGAGCACCATCGTTTCTTCGAGTTTGTCCCAAGGTGTCACGTAGTGGGTGGCGGGAAAAATGCTGATCTTCTTGGGCTCGTCGATGACCTCGTTCGTAAGCGGGTCGAACAGCCGGATCCTCTCGATCGTGTCGCCGAAGAATTCAACTCGTGTGACGACCTCTTCATCCTTCGGTTGAATCTCTAAAGTGTCGCCCCGTACTCGAAACGTGCCGCGGTCTAGCACGAGGTCGTTTCGCGTGAACTGCATTTGGATCAACTTCTTCAGCGCTGCGTCGAGGTCGAACTCCATCCCAGTATCGAAAGTGACTACTGCCTCGGCATATTCGCTTGGCGAACCCAAGCCGTAGATGCAAGAAACCGAAGCAACGACCACAACATCTCGGCGCTCCAGCAGAGCGTGAGTGGCGGCGTGGCGCAGTCGCTCAATTTCATCATTGACCGACGAGTCTTTCTCGATGTACAGGTCTGCGCTCGGAACGTACGCTTCCGGTTGGTAGTAGTCGTAATAGCTGATGAAGTATTGAACGGAGTTCTCGGGGAAGAAGGCCCGAAACTCTTGACACAGCTGAGCTGCGAGCGTCTTGTTGTGAGCAAGAATCAGCGCGGGTCGCTGAGATTCCATGATCACCGAGGCCATCGTGTACGTTTTGCCCGTGCCCGTGGCACCGAGCAACGTTTGGAATCGATACCCGCTATCGAGCCCATCGACGAGTCCCGCGATGGCTTTTTCCTGATCTCCCTTTGGTGTGAAATCTTGGGATAGTCGTAGTGGCTCGTCGTAGCGTACAATCGACATAGGTCTACTAGTTTACGCCAGGAAGACCCCCAATCGTTCGCGCGCAGCAAACCGAAATGAATGATCTGAACACGGAGGTGATGTTTCTTAAAGGGGTTGGCCCGCGTTTGACGCCGGCCTTTCAAAAGCTCGGACTGCTCACGGCCCGAGATGTCCTCCTCCATTTTCCTCGCCGCTATGATGATCGTCGGAACATGCCGCAGGTACGAGATGTTCACCCCGGAGATTGGGTCACGCTCAAAGGCAGAGTCGTAAGCGTAAATTCGAGACCAACGGGTCGGGGGATGGTCATCCTCTCCGCCTATCTTCGAGACGCGAGCGGAAGCATCGAGCTCACTTGGTTTAACCAACCTTGGATCAAGAAGGCTCTGGAGAAGCACGATGGTGAAGTCATCGTTTATGGGCAGATTAAAGAAGGACGGAATGCCCTCACGATCCAGGCTCCAGAATACGAGCTGATCGGAGAAGATGACGACCCCGAAGATTTCGCCAAGATCGTTCCGGTGTATGCCCTCACCGAGGGATTGCCTCAAAAGGCAATGCGAAACGCTGCTGCCAACGCGATCGAGAAATTCCTCCCTTCGGTCGAGGAAGCCTTGCCACTCGAAGTTCGCAAATCGCAAAAGCTGAAAGACATCCAGTGGTGTTTACGTCAAATCCACGAGCCAGAATCCGACGAGTGGCGCCAAGAGGCAAGGCGGAGACTTGTCTTTGAGGAGTTTTTCTACCTCCAGGTGGCGCTTGCGCTGAGACGAGCAGAAACGCATGCCGAAGTCGGAATTCCGTTCCCGATTGAAAAGCTAAAGGCGGGCGAGAAGGTGAGCCTGAATCTGGAGACAAGTTCGGCAGACCATGCCCTGTCGCGGGGGCAAGCCGTCGTAGCGAAGTCAGATTTTGCATCGCATCTTTTCGAAGAACTGAACGAGGAGGAGCGCGCGGGAGAGCCGCTCTGGGATCAGATCCATCGGATGCTGCCATTCAATTTGACTGGAGCTCAAACACGCGTTGTTGAGGAAGTCTGGGCGGACATGGCCGTGCCGCACCCGATGAATCGATTGGTCCAGGGCGACGTGGGTTCCGGAAAGACCGCCGTTGCCGCGTGCGCTATGCTCGCGGCGGTTCGAAGCGGCTACCAAGCCGCGATGATGGCCCCTACCGAAATCCTTGCGGAGCAGCACGCCAACAGCCTGCGAAGGCTGTTCGAACCGCTGAAGATCGAGGTCGATTTGATTATCGGTAAGCAGAACTCGACCGAGCGAAAGCGAGCGCTGAAGGCGACGGAAAGCGGTGCCGCGAACATCGTCGTTGGAACCCACGCGCTCATCCAGGAGGGGGTTCAGTTTGCGAAACTGGGCTTCGTGGTAATCGATGAACAACATCGATTCGGCGTAATGCAACGACTCGCCCTGCGCGAGAAGGGATTAGGAAATCCCGACGTGCTAGTTATGACCGCGACGCCAATCCCCCGTACGCTCACGATGACACTGTACGGGGATCTTGACCTTTCGGTGATCGACGAACTTCCTCCGGGTCGAAAGCCGATCAAAACCCACTGGCGACCGTCGCGAGATCGCGGCACTGTGTATGCCAGCGCGATCAAGCTCCTTGAAGACGGCCGACAGGCATATGTTGTCTGTCCGATGGTGAGCGAGAGCGAAAAGATGCAAGCCCAGGCAGCCGAAGAGCTCTACGCGCAACTCCAGATGGGAGTCTTCGAGAAATATCGGGTGGGCTTACTCCATGGCCAAATGAAGCCAAAAGGCAAGGAAGAAGTCATGGATCGATTCCGGCGGCATGAACTCGATGTTCTGGTGAGTACGACCGTGATTGAGGTCGGGGTTGACGTTCCGAACAGTTCAATCATGATCATTGAGGATGCGAATCGGTTTGGCCTGAGTCAGCTGCATCAGCTCCGTGGACGAGTGGGAAGAGGCGAATACAGCAGCTACTGCGTGCTCGTCGCGGATGCCAAAGGGGAAGAAGCGAGGACGCGGATGGAAACGATGGTCGAAACCTCTGATGGGTTCAAGATCGCTGAGGTTGACCTTCGCCTTCGTGGTCCGGGCGAACTCGCTGGAACAAAGCAAAGTGGGAACCTGGATTTCAAAATTGCTGACCTCGTTCAAGATGGCAAGCAACTTGAGATCGCTCGCCAAGAAGCCATTGCCCTCCTGTCAAGAGACCCGTTGCTAGACCAAGAAGCGCATCAAAGGCTTAAGGCGCGTATTCAAGAGCGACGGTCGAAGTTAGCTGCCGCTACCGTGAGCTAGGCGCTTCTTCTTGCCCTTCAGTCGGAGCCGAATAAGATCCATGATCATACGGGGACCGTCTCTTAGGAGCACTACCTTAGAGCCTTCCTGGTGGCGCCACCTGATCGGCACCTCGGCGATGGTGTAATCCAGGTCCCTCGCGATAAAGAGGCACTCTAGGTCGAATCCGAAGCCGTTTACCTCGCACCGCTTGAAAATGTCGTGCGCGACTTCGCGCTTGAACATTTTGAATCCGCATTGAGTGTCATCGATTCCGCGGATGCCGAGAGCCTGGACGATCTTGTTGAAAAGTCTCCCTGCCATTTCTCGATAAAAAGGTTGCCGGACCTCGAGACTGCTTTCCTTGAGCGGCCGACTACCGATGGCGATGTCGGAGCCTCTGTCCATGTGAAAGAGGAGCTTCTCCGTTTCTTCTTGGGGCGTCGCGAGATCGGCATCACAGAAAAGGATGAGGTCGCCTTTCGCCTCAAGAATGCCGCGACGCACCACGAAGCCTTTGCCGTGGTTTGGCTGAGAATCGATCACTCGGAATCGGGGATGAGTTGCGCAAAACTCAGTCGCCATCTGCGCGGTCTTGTCCTTGCTCCCATCGTTGACGATGATCACATCATAGTCGAGTCCAAGGCTGTCGTAATACTCTGCAAGTCGGTCGAGCGTTCTTGTCAAACGCTCTTCCTCGTTGTAAGCAGGTACGACTATGGACAGGCTTCTCGAAGTCAAAGTTCGTGGAGTCTACCGTCCTTCGATTTCAAGCTGTGGCAAGGCTGCGGCGAGAACATCGCTCAAGTTCTTGACGAGTCGAAGTTTGATCAGTGCCTTGACGTTATCAGGAACGTCCTCAAGGTCTCCCTCGTTTTCTGCTGGCAAGATCACTTCATACAGCCCTTCGCGAGCTGCGGCCAGAACCTTCTCACGAATTCCGCCCACAGCCATTACTCTTCCGGTCAGCGTGATTTCGCCCGTCATCGCAATCCCAGAGTCAACCGGAGTGCTCGTAAGAGCAGATGCAAGCGCAACCGCAAGCGTAATCCCCGCGCTTGGTCCGTCCTTCGGGATCGCTCCGTGAGGCAAGTGGACATGGATGTCTCTTGAAAAATTCACATGGGGAAGCAACTGCCTTAATGCGGTCATTGCCGCTTGGGCCGATTCTTGCATGACCGCACCGAGGCTTCCGGTTAGTTTTAAGACTGGTTCGGGGCCAAGAGGTTTAAGGACGGCGATTTCGATGTCCATGACTCCGCCACCATTGCTCCCAACTACCAATCCCTGGACGACTCCCGGCGGGAGCGTTCGAAGTTCTTGCTCCGTCCGAATCTCCGCTCCAAACCAGCTTCGCAGGTGATCCTTCGTTACGACTAACGGTCCGGTAGCTCCTTCCGCTCGTCGACGTGCAGCTTTTCGGCAGATCTTC
>JBBRHU010000115.1:0-9011 GCA_038222255.1 Fimbriimonadales bacterium
AGGTAGATGGCGAATATCAAGGGGCTGTATTCCGACTTACCCAGGGCCTTGAAGCAGGAGTCAACCGACTCGTTTGGGGTCCCGATGGGAAGACGCTGTACATTGGTGGCATCGGAAGCAACGGCAACTGGAATCACAAAAATCATCGCTTCGGACTTCAGCGCCTCGTTCCGAATGGCAAGACGACCTTTGAAATGCTCAAGGTGCTCGTCGAGCTGGACGGATTCACGATCCACTTCACCCAGCCTGCCGACCCGGTCGCGCTTGGCAAGCTAACTACGTACGAACTTGACACCTTCCATTACGAGCCGAAGGAATTCTACGGCGGCCCGAAGGTAGGCACGGAACGCTTTGCTCCCGTTCAAGCGACGCCGAGCAAAGATGGCATGTCCGTTCGCCTCAAATTCCCCTCGATGAAAGCGGGCCAGGTCGTCAATTTTCGTCTTGTCAATCTAAATAGCACCAAGGGTGAACCGCTATGGTCCACCGAGTCTTGGTATACGCTCAATCGAATACCAAAAAGAAAACCATGATTACTACTATCGCCGCTCTCGTCCTCAGCCAGTCCGCACCGTGGACACCGTTACTCGTTGGAAACTCGCTTGCAGGATGGCACCAACTCGGCGGCAAGGCCAAGTATTCCGTGGAAGGCGACGAGATCGTGGGCCGAACCGTGAAAGGCACGCCGAACAGCTTTCTTTGCACGGACAAAGCTTATGGCGATTTTGAGCTCCAGTACGACGTGAAGGTCGATCCCAAATTGAACTCTGGGGTCCAGGTTCGATCCAATAGTGTTGGCGGTTACAAAAACGGCCAAGTTCATGGTTACCAGATTGAAATCGATCCCTCAGATCGTGCGTGGAGCGGTGGATTGTACGACGAGGGCCGACGCCTTTGGCTGCAAGATGTATCAAAGAATCCGGCTGGCCAGAAAGCGTTTAAGAACAACGGGTGGAATCACTTCCGAGTCCGTGCTGTAGGAGATCATTTCCAGACGTGGCTCAACGGAGTAGCGGTAACCGACTATCGGGACGATCTGAGTTCATTTGGCTTCATCGGTCTTCAAGTTCACAACTTCGCCAATGATGGCGCTGAGGTCCGATTCAAGAACCTCATGATCAAGGATTACGGAATCCCTGGCGCAACACCCCCACGCGGGGGAACGTGGCTACTCCACTCCAAAGCCGACATCGCCAACTGGGTGACAGAGAATCGATCGGCTGGCCAGGTGGAATGGAAGTGGGCAGAAGATTATCTGGAAATCGTACCGGGGAAAAGCGACATCATCACCAAGGATAAGTACACCGACTTCCAACTGCATGTCTAGTTCATGACCGATGAGAACAAGCGGTCCGGGCAAGAGAACGGCAACTCCGGTGTCTATCTTCAACAGAGCTACGAAGTTCAAATCCTGAACTCCTACCCGAGGGGTCCGCTCGACAACGAGTGCGCTGGAATCTACACCAAGAAAGCTCCCGACTACGCGATGGCATATCCAGCGGGGCAGTGGCAGAGCTATGACATTTGGTTCGAAGGCGCAAAGTGGCGAGACGGAAAGAAGGTTCGAAACGCGAAGTTGACGATGCGCCACAACGGAACAATCGTCCACCGTGATTTCCTAATTGACGGCCCAACGGGAGCTGGGAAGCCGGAATCGCCGACCGCTCGACCGATCCGGCTGCAGAATCACGGAAACAAAATTCGCTTCCGAAACATCTGGGTGAGGCCGATCTGATCGCTCAATCAATCCAGCGTGTACGATAACGGTGTGAGCGAGCTAGGCGGCCAAGATCCAAGAGCGGTTCAATACCGGTCTCGAAAGAAAACCGGTTTAGAAACCCCGCTTGTCGGACGGTTTGGAAAGGAAAGTCAGCGCCTGACCTTTGCTCCACCGCAGTGGTACGACTCTCTGGTCATCTGCTGCTTCGTAGTCGGGTTGTTGATGTTCACACTCGGGCCGTTCTTCGCTTTCTTCGGCTCGCTCTTTTTCGCGTCTGGAGTCTGGGCAGTTCTTTCAAACGAGAGGATCAACTGCAATCTCGCCCAACGGAGCTACGTTCGGCTGGAAGGTCAAAGTTTGCTCAAACATCGCATCCAAGGCAATCTTGACGAGCTAGACGCACTTGTGTTGCTGACAGAAGAGATTCCGATGTCGATCATTGGGCAGCGAACGGTGATTCACCGGCTTGTTCTTCACTGGAAGGGCTCAAGGCATCCTCTTTTGGTGCTCGAGCGGGAAACCCACACGATCGCGCTCAGTTCTCCGCTGAACTTTGCTGCTGGTCAGATGGCCCAGCGTGGTCAGCAATACGCTCGAGCACTGGGGCTGACATTTTACGATAATTCCTACTATCCGAGCCCCTCTCCTCTCCCATTTGCCTGACTGCATGCCCGTATTGGTACGGGATTCAGCATGAACCCCCTATGAAGGCCAGCATTGTGTTGGAATATTAGGTGTAGATCATTATTGGGAGCGATCGATTTAGGTCGACTCTAAAGAGGAGTTATCACATGCAAAACGAAGGAGACCTTTTGGTCATCGAATACGGAATGCTAAAAGACTTGGTCGAGGGACTGGGTGCTCCGACCGCTGAGACGTTTCGACAAAAGCTTGCGAACGCGGATCTTGCGATCAAGATTTTGTCCCAGCTTGGACAGCCAGTTCACTCAATCGTGAAGTCGAGGCGAGACAGAGCGTTGACCGCCGCAATGCGGAGCTTTTCTGGGGATCACCCTTCTCAAGAAGACTCGGCGGCCACTCAAGACGCCTTTGCGCTCCTGCAAAACGAGCTCACCAAGCTCGCGATTGACGCCAAGCCACAGCTCGTTCTAGAGCTTGAGAAGCTCGTTAGCAATGGCTACCTGATGCGACACCAGTGCGAGGCATGCAAGGTCGCGCTACGAGGCATTCAGGTCCGGACAACGACCAGCCAGACCGTTTACGCTTACCGAGCCTCCTAAATCAGGAGGCCTGGTAGGCGGTGCCGAGCCAGTCAAGGAGCTCTTGATCGATTTCGTCGATCGACCTCACGCGGACTCGGTGGGAGACCATGGCGTTGAAAGAGCCTGAGTCTTCTAGCCGCTCGCCGCTTTGCATCGCCGAGAGGTTAATGCCAACATCGAGACGATCCGCGGCCGGCTGAAGGATGGCGAACTGCTTCTTTCTACGCACGCTAACGTACGCCTTCTTCGGTCCGAGATCCACGTCAGATCCAAATTCCAGGATCTTGACAAGGAGCGCCTTGTAAATCTCATAGGCATGAGGTCGCTTCGCGAATATCTGTTCCGTCGCATCCACCGGCGCGGCGTCCAGGCTTTCTTCAGCTCGACGGAGAGAGATCTGGTTCGCGAATCCGTGGGTGATCTGGTGTTCGTTCTTTAAGTAAGCAACAACTTCGGAGTGCTTTGTAAGGCCGGTCGTGGCGATGGTCACTCGCCATTCTTCGAGCGACTTCCCGGTGGTTTCCTTTAGGTTGGCCACCATCTTTGCCAAGCTATCTTCTGGACGAACTGACATGGTTCCGTGAGTATAGCGGGTACGCAAACTGAATCTGTCCTTGCTATACTTTCTAGCGTGAAGCCTACGATCTCAATCCTTCTCGTCTCTCTCCTCCTCGTCGGATGCAAGCGCTCGGTCGATTTGTCTGGCAAATGGAACATGCAGATGGGAGCGACGGCAATGCAGGTGTCGTTCGGATCGGACGGAAACTACTCCGGCACCATGTCGAGTATGGGTCAGACAGGTGCAGTGACCGGCACTTACAAGACTCAGGGCAACACGCTCACGATGGAAGCCCCAACGGTGTCAGGTGCCGGCGGATCTGCTACCCCAGGTGGCGGAACGATGAAGGTGAAAATGGTCCAGGTTAGCCCAGACCTTATCAATCTGGAAACCGGGAAGCAAGTTTTCACCCTCACTAGAATTTCGAAGTAGCCAGGCGTTAACGCTTTTCGACGGGTGGAACCTGTCCTTGACGAAGGGCCGGGAGCCAAACCTCGTTCGCACGCTTCTGGTAGTCGGCCTGGTTTCGCTGATGGGTTGCCTTAGCCATGATCACGGTCTCTTTCGGGCCCGGGATCTGGTTGAACGCGGCGAGCACGCCAGCCGGAGGGCAGGTCTCGTCGATGAGTCCAAGCCCGATAAGAATCGGACACTTGATCTTGGGAGCAAAGTTGACGACGTCGTAGTATCGACCAGCTTCTCTCACTGCCTTTGCGTCTTTGCCTTGGACTGCCCAATACCACTGTGGCCAGCCAGGAGCCCGACCGACCTCCGGACCGGTCAGATCACAGCCGGCAGGGACGAGGGCTAGAGCACCCGTAATCTTTGGATGGATCGCGGCGGTCACGAGAGTTTGTAGGCCGCCTTGGCTGGTGCCGGTTACGACGAGGGTCTTGCCATCCCAGTCGTCTCTTGTGGTCAGATACTCCGCTGCCCGATAACAGGAGAGGTACATCCTTCGGAAATAGCTCGTCTCCCTGCTTTGGTTTCCGATCGCCGGATAGTTCTTCAGCGAGCCGTCATTTTGCTGCTTGTAGAAGTCAGCGGGTTCGTCGATGGGTAGGTCGTGGGCATTGATATTTAACGTCAGCCACCCTTCAGTTGCTCGACCCGTAACCCAACCTTTTTCAAGCGGGTAAACGCCAGCCCATTGGACGATAAGCATCGCGGGGAACTTGTCGCCTTTCGATGGCCTCGCGATCTGCCCTCGAATTTTCGATCCACCGATGTTGTCCATCGTGATCTTCGAGTAAACAATTTCTGGTTTGCCGAGATCTACTTGGTCGATCTTGGGATTGGCTGGGATTTTGGCGAGCTCGGCGATTTGGGTCTTCCAAAACTCATCAAAATCGGCAGGAGCTGTGCTGCTAGTTGGAATACGATCTGGATCGGCAACCGCGCCTCCGAGCGCTTTTTGCTCCTTTCCGTCTGGGTCTTTAACTCGAACATCGAGAAGCGCTGTGCCAGGCTTGTGGAAGGTGTAGGTGATTTCGGCATCTTGTGCCGTCACATTCACCTCGCCCTTTCCGACTTCTGTGAGACCACCCGCCAAAATTCGGTATCGCCCCGAGATGGGAGCTTTGCTTGAGATCTTCCAGTGGACTGTCTCGCCGACTTTGTAAACTCCCGAGGCGTGATCGCCAGCGATCAAGACGAGAGGCGGCGTCTGGTTTGCCTGCCCAAACGCCAGGGAGGTGAGAATGCCCGCGGCAACGAGGACCTTGATTGTGAGTGGTTTCACAAGTATCACTTTAGCAAAAATGAGCAGGCTTAGACATCAGCCAAAGCCGCGCGAGCTACATACACCCTGGTCGCGCGGCTTTCAAGGAGATCAGCTTTTCAGAATCGCTTCGATCGCATCAAGATCGGTCGGAGCAAAACTCGTCTTTTCGGCTGCCTTAACGTTTTCGATGATCTGACTCGGTCGGCTTGCTCCGATGAGCGCGGACGTAACTCGGCCATCCCTGAGCACCCACGAAAGCGCCATTTGAGCCAGTGACTGACCCCGGTCCATTGCGATCACGTTGAGCTTCTTGACCTTCTCGATTAGCTCCGGCGTCACCGAGCTTTCGCGGAGAAACCCTTTCTCTTGCTTGGCTCGCGAGTCTTCAGGGATGCCGACCAGGTACTTGCTGGTCAGGAGCCCCTGTGCGAGGGGGCAGAACGCGATGACTCCCATGCCTGCGTCCTCAGTGGCAGGGAGGAGGTCACCTTCGACCCAACGATTTAGCATCGAATAGGAGGGTTGGTGGATGATTGGCTGGATGTATCCCTTTGCCTCGCAGGTCGCCTTCACTCGACGGGTCTGTTCACCAGAGTAATTGGAGACTCCTGAATAGAGCGCCTTGCCTTGACGGACGGCCGAATCCAGGGCGCCGAGCGTCTCTTCGAGCGGAGTGTTTGGGTCAAATCGGTGCGAGTAGAAAATGTCGACATAGTCAAGCTGAAGCCGCTTCAGAGACTGGTCAAGTGACGAGAGCAGATACTTCCGGCTACCCCATTCGCCGTAGGGTCCCTTCCACATTCCGTATCCGGCCTTCGTCGAAATCAGGAGTTCGTCTCGATACCCTTTGAAGTTCTGTTTCAAAATGTGCCCGACTCGAGTCTCAGCCGCTCCGGGGCCGGGGCCGTAATTGTTCGCAAGATCAAAGTGTGTGATGCCGTTGTCAAACGCCGCAAAAAGCATTGCTTGAGCGTTTTCATGGAGTGAAGCTTCGTCGGAGCTATGCGATGCGTCTGTTCCGACGTCGCCAAAATTGTGCCAACACCCGATCGAGATGAGGGGAAGTTGGAGCCCCGTCCGTCCGCATCGTCGGAACCAGCCGGGCGTGTTTTCGTATCGGGTCTCAGAAGGAACGTAGCTCTCGGTTTGACTCACACATTCATTTTGCTCGGCGAGCGGCGAGGCACGCTATGGTTTCTCCGCAATATACTAATCACCATGGCAACTGCAACCGAACTTCTCCACAAACACCTCGCCCTTTTCGTCTGTGAGATCCCCGTGGGAGAAGCGGAGAACGTCTACCACGAAGACGTCACGATCGAATTTCCCTACGCTCCAGAAGGACACACCCGTAGCCTTTCCGGACGTGACGCCCTCCTGGCGTTCTTCGCTCGAATTCCTGGTTTTGCAAAAGATTTCTGCGTCGGCGAGCCAGCGATCACCGAAATCGAGGGCGGCTTGGTCGCTGAATACACCGGTGATTCCACGTTCATTGAATCTGGCTTGCCTTATTCCCAGCAGTACGTGCTCTTCATGTACGTGCGTGATAGCAAGATCGCCTCGATGCGAGAGTATTACGATGGCCAAAGAGTCCTCCGTGCGCTCGGCGAACTCTGAAGATTTGAAGTTTGTAGTGCGCCGAGGCAGGTTGCTCCGAGGGCAAGTTGGGCAAAACCCTCCCTTGCCCCAACGGGGCATAACTCTAGAGCGAGGGGCGAAGCCCTGGAAAATGACACTGGACAAAGCGAGGAGCCCTGACGGGCCGGAACCGCGACCTCGATCGTTTGGATCACACAGAAGAGTTTCGCCTCAACCGGGCTAACCAGATTTCGCTTCGATTTAGATTCTTACCTCTCTACGGAATCTGTTCATCGAGCCATGCGAACGTAAATAAAACCCAATGACTTCAGCATCGTCGAGGACCGAGCAGTTCAGCTCGATCCTGCGACAGTCCGCGCGGTAACCTGCGACGGTGAAGATTGGGCTTGTCTGGCATGGAGATCGTGAGGCTCGGGACGGAATGGTTCTCGCGGAGTCCAGGTTTTCTGGTGCCGCAAAGAGCATTGAATCGCTTGGAATGCATCCCTATGGAGTGGTCTACAACGACGACTTTGCGCTGGAGATAAGGGGCCAAATTCTCGGCCTAGATGCTGTCCAAGTCTGGGTAAACCCGATCACCGGAGGTCGTGACCGGTCCAAGCTCGATGCCCTCTTACGCGACGTGGCGAGTGCTGGCGTTCGAGTTTTCACCCATCCAGATGTGATCTTGAAGATGGGAACGAAGCAGGTTCTTGCAGATACGCGCGAGGCAAGTTTCGGGTCTAATGTGCGAGTCTTTCTAAGCCTTGACGCCCTGAGAGACGGTCTGAAGTCGCTCCTCGGCCATGGCGCAGTGGTTCTAAAACAGCACCGCGGCCATAGCGGTGGAGGCATTTGGAAGTTCTCAATCGTTGACGGAGCCAAGGAAGTCACAGGTTCGACGCTTGTGCATCTTCGCCACGCAGAACGTGGTAGCGAAATTGATTCAATCACCTACGATCTTGCCATTGACCGAATGTCCTCCTACTTCGAATCAGGAGGCCGCATGTTTGCTCAACCGTTTCAGGAGCGCATTGCTGAAGGGATGGCCAGAATTTACATGGTGAGAGACGAAGTTGCGGGATTCGGACACCAAGCCGCAGTCGCCCTTGCACCTGAATCGGAGAATGGAACTCTGCCAAAGATGGGCCCCCGACTCTACTACCCGCCCCACGAACGGCAGTTCAGTCGTCTTCGGCATCTGATGGAAACGCAGTGGTTGGATGAGTTGACTTCCTCCCTTGATGTCCTCCGTGCAGACCTACCGTTACTTTGGGATGCAGATTTCATGCTTGGGCCCAGAGACGCCATGGGGGAAGACAGCTACGTCCTCTGCGAGATAAACGTGAGTTGCGTTTCGCCGTATCCTGAATGGGCGAACGAACCTATGGCGAGACACTTGCGCGAGATACTAATGCAGAGTTAGCTTTTAGCGGCGAGTCAAAACAGGACGAGAAGTCGGCTCCGACTCAGTCCCAACTCCGAACCAACTTTTGCCTCCTATCAGAATGGCTTGACAACGCGAAGCGGCCCATGATGCTCTGTGGATTAGGCGCAAAGTCATCTTGAAGTTTTCAGCCTCTGGCCGAGTTTCGAGCTGGCGTGCTAGCCAACGATTTTGACATCTCGTGATTTGGGCGAAGCTATTCGAGGCCGAGGTCGAATAGTATGAGCAAGATGGTTGTTCTCCTGGCCCAGTGCTCAATTCTTCCAGAGGCTCGCGATGTCGCGATTGCCGAAATGACAAAGATGCTTGCTCCTTCGCGAGCAGAGGAAGGCTGCATCAGCTACACCTTCTACGAGAATCCCCTCGCACCCAATGACTTCATCTTTGTTGAGGAATGGGAGAGCGGTGAGGCGATCAAATTTCACTTCGCGACCGACTTCTTTAAAGCTTTCTTTGATGCAATCGGCCCGCTGGTCGCATCGCCCCCAGTGATCAAAACTTACGAAGTTAGCGACGTTCATGCGCTCTAACACTTGCCGTTTGGAGAAAGAGCCGGCCAAGGTCGTCTTACTCCACTAACGGTAGAGCGACTTCATATCCTTCAGAAAGAGGGTGAACGGATCGTCGTAGAACTTCTTGAAATCGGGGACCGATAGGTGGCCAGGGAAGGGCGCGTAGTAGTGCGTCGGGCTTCGCTGGTCGTTGCGCCAGACCATTACGAAGGCGAGTTCCAATCCTGGCGTCTTCAGTGTCTTGAGAAG
>JBBRHU010000116.1:0-9000 GCA_038222255.1 Fimbriimonadales bacterium
CGCTCATCGCGAATTCGCCCTGTCCGATGACCGGAGACATACCCGCGTAAACCAGCCCGACGCAGAGCAGGACAATCACGATTCGTTCGAAACCGGCCGCTTTCAGCTTCACTTCGGCACCAATCCAAACACGATAAGCGAGATGACCGAGCCTGCGGCTGCGCCAAGCGTGAGCTCGAAAATGCTGTGGATCTTTGCTTCCCACCTGCTCTGAGCGATGATGGCCGCGAGCAAAACAGCGATTGCGACTGCGAGGGCGTTGTCCGTGAGGAAAATGGTGGAGGTCGCAAAGAAGAAGCCATAAGCCGCGTGGCCGCTGACGAGTCCCCCGCGAAGCACCTGACCGCGTTCGCCGAGACCCTTGCCCACGAGGACAACGATGAACACAATGACCATCCCGATGATGAACTTCGCGATCATTGGAAGGCCAACGGATTCGGGAGCGAGTGAAATCTTGATCGCTTCCCACCGCTGTTCACCGACCACGAGGAGGCCGCCGACGACAAGTGCGATGATCGTCGTGATGAGTACCGCGCCTGCGGCAATGTCTTTTGCAAACTTCGCGAGCGGGCTGTAATTGGGAGAGACCAAGTCGACGATTGCCTCAATCGCACTGTTGAACATTTCTGCGACGAGTACGAGCGAAATTGTGAAGAGCAGCACCAACATTTCGCGGAGCGGAAGGTTGATGAGGAGGCCGAGCAGGACGACGGTGAGAACCACGTAGAGGTGGAACCGCATGTGTCGCTGTGTCTTGAACGTAAAGACAAGTCCGCTTAGGGCGACTCGGAACGAGCTGAAGATATCCTTTTTGCCTTGTCTCACTTTGCGACCTCGTGCAAGATAGAGGCCCACTCTTTTTCGACCGGGAGGCCAACTTGAGAGGCGATTCGGGCCATGGACTCCATCATCGCTGCTCGTTCAGGATCGGTTTCATCGTCGAGGCCGGCCAAGTGGAGGGCGCCGTGGATGGCGAGGTAACAAATTTCGGTTGAAGTCGTCCAACCGCGAGCGAGGGCTTGACGTTCGGCGTACGGAACTGAAATCGCAATGTCGCCAATTTCTTGCTCGCCAGGGAATTCGGAAGTTTGAGCAGGGAAGGTCAACACGTCGGTAGATTCATCAATCGACCGGTAACGCTGGTTGAGGTCTTGGATCTCTTCATCAGACGTGAAGAGGACGCTCACCACGCCGTGGGGAACTTTGTGCGACTCCAGAGCGTGCTCGATGGAGGCAAGCATCAACTTCCGAGGGAGCCGGATCGGCACCCTTTTGAGAAGATGAATCGTGTAACGTTCAGGAGGCTCCATCTGCTATGCACAAAGCGTAACGGAAATGAGTCCTGAGTGGTAGTGCTCGCGTTTCATAAACGGAAAGACGAGCCCAATGCTCGTCTTTCTTTTTAAAAACTATTGGCGGGAAACTCGGCGGCGTGCCTGTCGGCGTCGCTTTTCGCTGGGCTTCTCATAGTGCGAGTGCTCTTTTAGTTGGCGAAGAACGCCACTCTGCTGGAGCTTCATGTTAAATCGCTTAAGTGCGCTATCGATCGATTCGTTGTTTTGAACGGTGACGTAAATCAAACTGCGTCGGGCCTCCGAGCCGTTATTATGGCACAACTTCGAGAGAACCTGTCAGAATGGGTCTATGCTGAAGCTGCTCGGTAAGGTGTTTAAGCACGCCGCACACTACGAAGACAACTTGATCGCGATTGGAATCGCCTGGTTTGTAGGCACGATCATCTGCACACTCGTCGGTTTCTACTTCGGCACGGTCGCAGGTTCGCCGCACATCAAAGACTTCCAGCCGAGCGACATGGCCGCTGGTTTCAAGGGCGGAGCGATCGGACTTGGTGTCGGAATCTTGATTGCGATTTGGGTGACGATTCAATATCCGAAGTCCACACAACGTGACGATTTGAGCACGAGCCACCACTAGGAGTAGGTTCGCCCCTTCCACTTTACGGTCCCTCGTTTTTTCCAGACGAGGGACCGTATTGCTGTAAATGAACCTAAACTCAAGCTGATGGGTGTGAAAACCGCGGCAAGCACGCTCGACCTGGTGGTCAGCGCCATGAAGATGGAGCTTAGGAACAGCAGACCGAGAGCGAGCCACCACAAAGGCCCTGCTGCGAGCCAAAACCAACCCCAAAACAGCAGCATCGCTGCCCACAAAACCGTACCAAGCGGCGACCCCATGATCTCGTAGCTGTTCTTTGACATTCCGTCGAGCGCTTCCTGCCAGGTCTGATACATCTTCACTGCGAAGATGGAGCTAAGGTTGAAGACCTCGATCGGAATGCCGCGTTTGTTGCACAATCTGCCGGTTGCGACATCTTCTAAAACTCTATCTTTAAGCGTCTCGTTGGGTCTTAGGTCGAGATAAACCTGGGGTTTCCAGGCGTGGAACTGGCCGTTTGTGAACCGGTTGTGGCCATGCTTTGTGAGAGTCACTAGGCCAAACGGGTTGGTGCAGAGGATGGTCCAGCCGACCCAGAGCATAAAAACTGGCTCGGGAAAAGTGCCGCTGAGGATTTTTGGCATCGCGGACGCGACGGGGGCAAAAGTGGTGTCGAGGAGCCCCCGAAGTTTGGGGATGAAGTCGGGCGAGGGGTACACGTCGGCGTCGATAAACACCATCCATTCGGTGCCGAGGGTCGCTCCGTAGTGACCGAGTTCGTGGCTTGCTCGGTTCTTTCCACGCCAGCCTTCTGCGAGAGGTTCTTTTGGAGAAATCACAGTTGCGCCAGCGGCCGCGGCGACCTCAGCTGTGCCGTCAGTTGATTCATCATCAAAGACCACGATTTGCAGCTTGGGTTCGCTGAGGTGGAGAGCAGGAATGAGTCGCTGTAGGTTTTCCGCCTCATCTCTTGCCGGGATCAAAATGCATACGGAGCATTTGCCGTCGTGTTTGGGCCGACGCATGAGCGCCCAGTTGAGTGCGCCGACCAGGGCATGGAGGCCATACACACCGACGGGAATCCAAGGTGTCAACGAATCTTCCCGAATTCGGTCCAGAGGGAGGGCTCCTCACTGCCGATGTACCAAAGCGAAACGCTTGGGATTCCGAGCTTTTTTGCGATTGCGACTTTTCGCAGGATCGAAGCTGTTCCAGCGAAGTATGCCTTCGGGTAGATGAGCTCGCCGCTTGCCGGGTCCGTCTTTGGCTTCGTTTTGTACCGCTCGGCCCACGAGAGCCAGGTCAGACTGTCGGCGGGTTTCTTGTTCCAATCGTAGCCGTAGCCCGCGACACCAATCGAGAGCTTGGAGGCCGAAACGACTGTCTTCGCAAACTGGCAGACCGACTCCACCCAGGCGTCCGGGGCGATCGGGCCTGGGTCGCCGGTTGACCAATGGTTGTCGTAACACATCAATCGGAACGAATCTGAGGCTTCGCCGAGGGCTTTCCAGTCTTGCGAGCGAGGTCCGTCCCAGTTGCCCGGTTCCGACTCTTTGGGGTGGACGGTGATGCTGAGCTTGAGATTCGCGGCGTGCAGTCTGGTCGAGAGCATCTTAGCGAATTCAGAATATCCAGCCCTAGCGGAGGCTTTCATGCTTTCGTAATCGAGGTCGATCCCTTGGAACCCGTGCTCTTGGGCGATCTTGATGAGGCCAGCAATGTGTTTTTCGGCCACTTCGGCGTTTCCGAAGACCAGGTCCATCCGTTTCGAATCAAATTCACCGTCGAAGTTCGACGCCATCGCGTAGAGGGCGAACTTGTGTTTCTTCGCCGCTGCCTTAACTCGGGCTTCGATCAGGCCATACGTATCCCTGACCTCAACTGTGCCGTCGGACCTGACTTTGATGCATTCGATCAGCGCATCGGAAACCATGTGGCCCGATAATTCCAATTGGGCCACACTGTCTCGATTCCACGCGACGACCCACCCCGACATCTTTATCGGTGTGAGCATCAAGCCAAGGGTTGCGACGATCATCGCTGTAGTTTACATGTGCATCTCGGCATCCCCAAGAATCAGCTGGATGTAGTTGATCTGCCCGTAGTGGTAGGTGTTGTTCCAGTGGTGATACCGAAGCATCGCCTGCGCCGTCGTGGTTTCCCACGGGAAGACGAGCTCCTTGGCGAGATCTTCGGGAGTCAGCGTTGTAACCCAAGCGCAAAACGCATCGGTTTCGACCTGTAGCCGAGCCATCGCTTCCTCGTACGTTTCTTGTGTAGCCCCAATGTTCGCCCCCTCGGCCATCTGCCCCGTTTCGATGGTTTTGCGGATCCAACTCGGAAAGTCCGCGCAGTGCGAGACAAGGACCGAGGTCGAAGTCGCCAACCCGCCCGGACTCCAATCTCGCTTGTCTGCAGGGACCGCATTTGCGGCGGCGGTGAGCATGTAGGTGCTTGCCTGGGCACCCGAAATAATTGCGTCAAGACTCATTTGAATAGTTCTCCAGGAACTATTCTAGCAAAGATGTAGAAAAATGTCTACTGTTTAAGCAATTTGCCCCCCAGACCCACCCGCCTTGACCGAACCCCCCCGCTTGAGCCATAATATCCACCAGGTGCGGGCGGTTAGCTCAGTGGTAGAGCACTACAATGACACTGTAGGGGTCACAGGTTCAAATCCTGTACCGCCCACCATGATTCAAGGTTCAAAATCGCGGCCCCCGCTCCCTGCCTTAGCCCATTCTGGTCCCGTTTCTCAAGTTTCGAGAACCTGGTCAGCTACCTTACGACTTGCCATAAATCTCGGCGAAGGCGTCCTCTGGATGCCGCTTGACGTTTTTTTCGTATTCGGTGCGAATCTCGGTGGCTAGGGACCGGACCTCGGCTTGGCTCTTAAAAGCGCTCTTGTAGTCCCAATCAGATTCAACACCCTCTTTTGGCGCTGACTTAGTCTCGATATTGCGATCGAAGTCGGAGACCATAATCGATGAGATCTTCGTAAGCGTCTTCACAACTTTCGACTCATCGGCCTGAAGCTGAACCTTCGGATTATGCATCAGCGATTTGCCTTCGCCGAATAGTTGAAGCACCTCCGCAAGACATTGCATGAACACGAATCGGGTCAAACCATATTGAGCGACAGATGGATACTTCGAGGTTTTTAGTGCCTCTTCGGTCACGTTGAATATGAGATACATCAAGTAGATCTTCCACGCCGTAGCTGCGCGGAAGATATCCTCGTAGTCGTCCCCAAAAATCCGAAACTTCTGATGGGCACTGTGAGCTCGATGCATATAAAACGCCAACATGCTTTGGCCCGCAAAATCATTTGTTATATTAGTCACTCCCGCTGCAGCAGGCTCGCCTGCCTTGATCTGGAGAAACACTTTGCCGCCTAACTCCTTCTTCACAGCGTCCTGCAGGGCGACTTGAATTCGATCGTTAGACCTCAGGTCCTTCATCGAGATTCCGTTCTGGTTATTAGATCGATACGTGATTTCCCTTGCGAGTGCATCGTTGTCGCCCACTTCGATCAGGCGAGCAAGAACTCGGAGGGACTGATCAAAGTGCTTCTTATTGTCGAATAGGGTCACGACGGATTGGCACCCGTTTACAACCGTGTAGTCCTCAACCTCGACAAATCCCTTTGATGGATCACCGATCGACTTGCAGATAACGGTAATCCCGTTATGAAATAATGGAAACAGAACGTGCTGCGTCTTGTCCTTGACAGCTTCTGCAAGATCCTTATTAACCCGTGTCTTTCCAAGGTGCTTGCGGGCGTTCAGCTCAAAAAGAGACCGGTCCGAAATTCCTTTCATCGCGATCACGTCCGTTGCGGGCACAGGTCCAAGGACCATCCTAAAACCATCCTTGGTCTCATGATCGAGACAACCATCAGGCAATGTGAGCGAGTGCTTCCCCGATATGCGAGCGGCTCGTGTGAAGCTGCTCAACGTGTCCAGGAGGGCAACCTTGTCGCGAACCGTCAAAAAGTCTTGCTCGGGATCGACCGCTTTCAAAAAATCTGCCGTGTCCTGATTTTTGGATGCAGTGGAAACGAAGACCAGTTGCAGATCGTATCCGGCCTCGATCTTCTCTCGCACTTTCTCGCGCGTTAACAGAATCACTAATTTGGCATCAATCTTTCCCTTGAGCATAGTGTCAAAGGCGGCGACATCTTTGAAGAATTGAGCTGAGCCCCAAAATGTCTTTAGGTCCACATCTCCGATTCCTGCATTTTCTTTTTCCGTAAACTTCGCCTGAAACAGGTAGAGTTCCTTTGTTTCATTGTCAGCCCAAATCCCATCTATCCCTTTGTCGTTTTGGCGATCGCAGACGGCATCTGCGGCGTCGGTCTCATCGAGCCGGAACGTGTTGTAAAGGAACCAGCGGAGAAGCGCCTGCGAATCAGATTGGTCCGCGGCCTTGACCGTCGCGATCGAAGTGAGAAGGGCATGAAATGACATTGGGTCACTAGTATCTCACTTTCGGTGGAGAGCAAGCCCAGTCTTGTACGACCGGGCCCCACCTCAACGGCACGATAGATGCTCGTTCGTGTGCGGGGTTGTGAATGCCTGACACGAGGATGACTCCCGTAGGAACGAGATCTTCGACCTCCCGCTCAATTTCGTGAGGTTGCCTTAGAGTGTGAAGAGGGGGACCGAAGGAACTAAGCACGGATGCGATCGACCTTGCGGGAGCCGAGCGTTGCCGTACAACCAAAGACCTGCGGGTTCATAGAATCCAGGTTCCTGATCAAACGGAGCAGAACGACGAGGAGGAGCGAGCGTGCCGCTCCGGTTCGGGTTGGAAAGGTGTGTAGACACCCACCCAACCTCGCAGTCTTAGGTTCGACTGTCGAAAGTGCGAGTGATGATGCAACTGTTGCTCCGGAATTCAGCAATCTTGACGGAAACGAAGGCATGAATCAGCGTTTCAGCCGATCCGGAAAGTCGAAGACTGACCACAGATTTGGATTCCAGAGTGATCCCATTCGACTTCGCAAGCAGTCTACGTAGCTAGCAGAAGGCGCTTCAAAGAGCTCGCCGATGTCAGTGCCAAATGCGAGCCGATGCGGAGACTCGCTGGAAGCAAATCCCTCTGGGTCATTCTTGTGAATCGCAAACAGCTGATGAAAGAGGTCATCGTCTGGAAGCCAAGGGAAGCGGCCGAACGGGCCGTCATACATGACTCGCGGAACTTTGACTCTCCAAAGCGAGGAGATCAGCGGCCCGTCTATGTTGAGTTCCTCCTTCAGCTCTTGCTCGGACAAAACACGCTGCAACTCGAAGTGACCAAACGGGGATTCGTATTCCGATTCAAAATGTGCGAGGCGCGGTGTGCCGTCGGCATGACCGCTCAATAACGCCTTTCGAGCCGTACCTTTGCGGGCGAGCAGGTGACCTTCCTTCAAAAGCCGGTATTCGACTACGTCGACCGATGCGAAGTCGCCATCGACATAGGAACCCCATCCAGATGGTACGTGCTCAGCACCCACGATTTCACCTAACAGAAGAGATGGGTGTTCAATCCAAGCCTTCCACACGAGGTCCATCATTGTTCCTCCGAACTGACCATCCGGCGAAAAGAAGCTTGGCTGAGCTGAGGCATGCGCTGACTGAAACTTCAGCTCTGAGACCGATGGAAAGACGAATAGGGTGCCCGTAACAGCGACGAAAACATCCTGCGCAAGGCGATCCTCGGTTAGTCCTTCGATATCAAGGAGGACAATCCCGAGACTGTCAGCCTTGCTGACCGCGCCGCTCCTATAGCCTCCTGCGGACACGTAAATTGCACCTCGCAGATTCAATCCGAGTTCATTCAACTTCCCCTGGTAGGCGTCGATGTCTTCGATTCCCACAGGGTCGCCCCAGTTCTTGCATTCAACAGGGATTTGGAAGGGGTATGGTCCAACCTGAGTCTCTAAGAGTACATCGATCTCGCGGTCCCGGCTGGGGTCAAGTCGCGACGGCAACTTAACACGCGGAGTTGCCCTGAGGCCATTCATCGCGTGGATCTTCGTAACGATGTCTTCCAGAAGAGTGCCTTTGTCGTTCGATTCGGCCACGCCTCATTGTACGCCGCACACTTCAACCGTAGTCACGATAAAATATGTAAACGATGAAACCAAAGCCCGTTATGCGAGCATCATCAGCTTTTCCGTATATTCATCACTTTCCGCGACCGCGCAACGTCAAGAAGGTTAAGCAAGGATTTCAGGTCGTCGGCAGAGACCTCGTTGTTGCTGGAAGGGTCCTGCAACCGCTGAAAGAAGACACGCTCCGAAGCCTTCGACAAGCGCTTGAGAACTTGCTTGATCTTGCAAAGAGCGCCGATTACATCGCCACTTTCGCTCTTGGAGGACTGGTCCCGCTGCACTACCTTGTGCGAAGAATCGAACAATCGGGAATTCCGCACGACCGCGAGAGATTCCACCTCTTCGCGGGTCTTGATTGGCGTGCCAAAAAGTATAACGTTGAGGCTCGTTTCCTTCTTTGGCTCGACGACTTGCCGGATGAATCCCACATTCTCATTTTTGATACTGGTTCCGTTGGCAACGCGGCGGGCCGAATTCGGCGGGCCATCGCAAAGCAATATCGAGATGGCAAGCCCAAGAAGAGCTTGATAATAACGGTCGCGGTTGTTGCAGTAGCTTCTGAGATCAAGGATGAGAAGCCTCGAACGACACGTTCCGTACGAACTGGGAAAACCGTTAGTGTTAGCAGCGGCTTTCTCCGAGTACTGGCAAACGACTTTGAGGACTCTTTGTACCTGCAAGGATATCTGAGCTTACGTGAAGGGGGAAAGGTTGCAGCAATTGCTGTAGAAGGGCTTTTCATGGTCGAGTTCTCGGATGGGAATCGATCAGGGGTAGCTTCTGCGGACACGGCGGGCGCCTTTCTGAAGCTGCTACTCGAAGACGGGATTCTGTCTGTAGACTTCCTGAAGAAGATGAACCCAGGGACGTGGCCGGGTGCCTGAGGTCTCTCAAAGGTCTCTCGAATGGGAGAGTAAAACTGAGACGACGTGAGACGTTCGTAGACTCAAAATGCGGCCCGCGAACCTACAGAATCCCCATGACACTGTAGGGGTCACAGGTTC
>JBBRHU010000117.1:0-8999 GCA_038222255.1 Fimbriimonadales bacterium
CGACGTTAGAGCAATTCGGCATCGGAGCAACATGCTCCCGAACGGCAGACTCCTTGGACCAAAGCGTAACGTTGTTCGCTGAATTGCTCAAAGACCATGACGCCCTGATCACCATCGGGGGTGTCTCGGTGGGAGACTTCGATTTCGTTCGCCCGGCTATTCAGGCTTGCGGGTACGTGTCCCACTTTAGCGGTGTAAAGATCAAACCAGGAAAGCCCGCTTGCTTCGGAACGAGGCAAGATGGCAAGGTCTGGTTCGGCTTGCCCGGAAATCCGATGTCGGCGATCGTCACCTTCTGCCTGTTCGTTCTTCCCTACCTTGGGCGAGATCTTAGTTTCCGCAAAGTTGAGCTTGCGGAAACGATCGAACGAGAGCATGGTCGTGAGGAGTTTATTCCCGCGTCGCTTGGTGGGAGTAAAGTTCAACCCCACCAAACGGTCGGTTCACACTCGGTCGCTGGCCTTGCCAACGTCACCGGTTTGATTCGCGTAGACTCCCAAGATGCGACCGTTCCGAAGGGGACGCTGGTCGACTACGCAAGTCTTCCTTGGGAGAGTGGATAAGTGAAAGTCAAAGTGAGGTTCTTCGCGGTTCTGCGAGACAGGGCTGGTTGTGCCGAATCGATCGTCGAGACTCAGGCGGGATCGGCAAGGCGGTTCGTCGACGAGCTCATAGAGTCAAAGCAACTCGGTTTGCCGTCCCCGCTAATTCGAATTGCCGTGAACGGCGCGTTCGTCGAAGACCAACACGAACTCCATGATGGAGACTTAGTAGTCCTTATTCCCCCGGTCGCAGGAGGCTAAACGTGTTCCGTCTCACCACATCTCCGATTCAATCTCACGCCCTCGACGCCGAAAACGCGGGGGGCTTCGTGTCGTTTGAAGGAAAGGTCAGAAACCACGCTGACGGTCGCAAGGTGCTCGTGCTCGAATACGATGCCTACCCCGAGCTCGCAATTTCAGAGGGCAACTCGCTCATCGCAGAGGCGATCGAAAAGTTCGGGCTCGTCGGAGTTACCGTAATCCACCGAACCGGATTGCTCGCCTTGGGTGAGACGGCAGTGTTGATTCAGGTCGCGGCTGCCCACCGAAGGGAAGCTTTCGCAGGCTGTGAGTGGATTATTGACCAGCTCAAGTTTCGAGTGCCGATCTGGAAGAAGGAAACTTACGCGACCGGCGAGAGCGAATGGGTTGGAATCAGCGACGGGAGGTCACGACCCACGCAGGATGCGGGATTCTTCGAACGACAAATGCGCTTGCCCGAAGTTGGGCCAGAGGGGCAAGCAAAGCTCCAGAATGCCCGCGTACTCCTGGTCGGTGTCGGGGGGCTTGGCTCGGCGTCACTTCCCTACCTGGTTGGCGCAGGGATCGGGACTCTGGGATTAGTGGACGGCGACTCGATCGAACCTTCCAATCTGCACCGACAGGTGATCTATAAATTCGACGAATCCGAACGGTTGAAAGTCGATCGAGCAGCGACATTCGCGAAGCAGCTTCGCCCCGGGGTGAAGGTCGAAACGTTCCCCTACCGAGTCGATCAATCGAACGTGGATTCGCTGGTCGCGGCATTTGACTGGATCGTTGACGGAACCGACTCTCTTGGGCTCAAGTTTTTACTGAATGCCGCGTGTCGCCGCCAGGGCAAGCCACTCGTGACGGCGAGCGTTCACCGAGTCGAGGGTCACCTGTTGACCATCCTCCCCGATGGTCCCTGCCTAAACTGCCTCTTCCCTGAAGTACCTCCAGAGAAATGCGTAGGGAGTTGCGCCGACGATGGAATTCTTGGTGTAGTTCCTGGACTCTTTGGCATCCTCCAGGCGACCGAGGTTCTCAAAGGGATTTTGTGATTCGGTCAGGTGCTCTCTGATCGAATGCTTTTGGTGGATGTTCGAACCGGTGAGTCAACTTCACTTGCGCGTGCAAAGCGCGAGAATTGCCTCGGCTGTTCCGGACAACTCGAAGCAGTCCAAAACGATCTTGAGGTCCACACTTTGTTGCCGGGCGTAGAACTCATCGACATTCGCGAATTAGAAGAGCAGCCAGAAATCCACGTTCCTCACCGTCGCGTCCCGCTCTCGGTCTTGTCCAAAACGGATATTCAGGGTCCGACGATCTTGTGTTGCTCGAAAGGTATTCGAAGCCTCCGCGCAACAATTCAGCTTCGATCCGAAGGCATTGCCCGCGTATTCAGCCTAGCTGGTGGCATCGACGACCACACTTTGGAGCTCCTAAATGCCGCCGACCAATGAGCTAGTTCTTTGGCTAGGCGTGTTCTTGGTCGCCCTCTCATACAGTTGCGTCGGCCACGGTGGGGCGTCCGGCTATCTTGCGCTGTTGGCCTTCACTGCTTTCACCAGCCGAGAAGCTTCAACGCTTGCGCTCCTTATGAACGTTGGGGTTTCGGCGATTGCGTTCATCATCTATCACCGCGCACGACATTTTGACGTTAAGCTTGCTTGGCCGTTCTTTGTGCTCTCTATCCCGATGGCCTATCTCGGCGCTGTATTTAAGCTCTCGGATAGCGTGCATCGATGGGTGCTAGCCGCAGCGCTCCTCGGCGCGGCGGCGGCGCTCATTTTTCGTCCGACACGAACGGAGGAACCAGGTAAGCCGGTCGCGATTCCCATCGCCCTTATCCTCGGTGCCTCAATTGGACTGCTCAGCGGGATGATCGGCATTGGAGGAGGCATCTTCTTAAGCCCGGTACTCATCATCATGGGATGGGCAGACGCAAAAAAGACGGCTGCGATCTCTTCTGCTTTCATCTTCCTGAACTCGGCCTCGGGCATTGTCGCTCGGACATCAGAAGTTGCTCCAATGGCGAGTCGGCATTGGCCGCTCATAGTAATTGCAGTTGTCGGCGCGGTCGTCGGGGGCATCATCGGCGCGAACCGAATGGCTCCTACCACCCTACGCCGTGCACTCGGAGTCGTGCTCCTGTTCGCGATTCCGAAGCTCTTCATGTGAACTGCGTATGACGGGGATCATGGGATTCAATTAGGGGTTCTTCCCATACTTGAAGCATGGCCAAGCTGCCCGTGCCCTTCGAAGCCCTGATCGAGAAGTTTGGACCGCACCGAGCGGACGTTCCACCTGGAGGATGGCAGGGTCGTGACGAACCGGACAGTCTGGTGAAGACCCATTGTTGCTTCTGCGGAATGCAGTGTGGCATCCAGCTGAAGGTGAAGCAGAACCGAGTCGTGGGCTTCGAACCGTGGGAAGAATTTCCGTTCAACCGTGGCAAGTTGTGCCCTAAGGGAGTGAAGCGGTACATGCAGGGCAGCCACCCGGACCGGTTACTCGCCCCAATGAAGCGCGTGGAAGGCATCGGCTTCGTCCCGACAACTTGGGAAGAGGCATTCACCACCACTGTGAGTGAAATAAGGCGAATTCAAGAAAAGTACGGAAAGAACTCCGTTGCAATGCTCTCAGGTGTCTCGTTAACGAACGAAAAGAGCTACCTTGTCGGCAAGTTTGCTCGGCTCGGCCTGTGTACACAAGAGCTCGACTACAATGGTCGACTGTGCATGGTGAGCGCAGGTTCCGGCAACAAGAAGGCATTTGGCATCGATCGCGCGGCAAATTCGTGGGATGACATCGTTTTCGCGGAAGTCATCTTGCTTGTGGGAACCAACGTCGCTGAGTGCTCGCCGATCACAGTGGACTACATCTGGCGAGCGCGTGATCGAGGAGCGAAGCTGATCGTGATTGATCCTAGGGTAACGCCGATCGCGCGAACCTGCGACCTGCACCTCCCTGTACGTCCTGGCACAGACTCAGCTCTTCTCCTCGGTATCTTGCGGGTCCTCATTGAGGAAGGAATTGAGAACAAAGAATTTATTGATGCGCATACCAGCGGGTGGGAGGAAACGAAGGCCGCAGCTCTCGCACTCTCGTTGGAAGAAGCGAGCCGAATCTCCGGCGTAAGAGTCGAAGATATCGTCGCAGCCGGAAGAATGTGGGGGGGCGCCAAGACCAGCTTCCTGCTCCACGCAAGAGGAATCGAACATAGTTCGAAGGGCGTCGACAATGTAGTTTCCTGCATTAATCTCGTTCTCGCGACGGGGCGAATTGGCCGCAAAGGGTGTGGATACGGAACAATCACGGGCCAGGGGAATGGTCAGGGAGGTCGAGAGCACGGTCACAAATGCGACCAGCTCCCAGGTAACCGCGATATCAGCAACCCAGAGCACCGGAAGTATATCTGTGGCGTGTGGGGTATTAACGATGAGGATCTCCCGGGCAAGGGTCACACCGCGCCTGAGCTGATGCAGATGATCCACGCTGGCGAAATTAAGGCGCTCATTTCGATTTGTTTCAACCCGCTTGTCTCGCTCCCCGATTCGACATTTACACGCGAAGCTCTTGAAAAACTCGAACACTACACAGCGATAGATTTCTTCCTTAATGAAACCGCGCACCACGCTGACATCGTCATGGCTGGCTCCCTTCACGAAGAGGAAGAAGGGACAAGTACGAGCGCGGAAGGAAGGGTCATCAAGATAAATGCCGCTGTGAGCCCGCCTGGTGACGCTCGGCGCGACACAGACATCATCCTCGAACTCGCGAGACGCCTAGGACGGGGCCGCTACTTCGATCACTTCGAGAATTCCGAAGATATTTTCAATGAGCTGAGAATTGCGAGCAAAGGCGGTACGGCCGATTATTCGGGCATCACCTATCAACGCGTTGTTGACGAGATGGGAGTGTTTTGGCCCTGCCCAAGCGAGGGTCATCCTGGAACCCCGCGCCTATTTGAGGACCTCAAGTTCTTCACGCCCGATAAGCTCGCGCACTTCAACCCGGTGAAGTATAGGCCCCCTATGGAATCACCAGATGATGAGTATCCGGTCGTGTTGACGACAGGGCGCGTTGTTGCTCAATATCTAAGCGGCACCCAAACTCGAAGGATCGGCGCGCTCGTCGACCTCTGCCCGAATCCATATGTTGAAATCCATCCAACGCTCGCAACAGCTTACGGGATCGAAGACAAAGATTGGATGAAAGTGGAGAGCAGGAGAGGCGCAGTTGTGTTGCAGGCCAAAGTGGTCACGACAATCCGGCCCGATACCGTGTTCATCCCTTATCACTGGGCTGGCAAGAAATCGGCAAATAATCTCACGGTCCGATCATTTGACCCGGTCAGCGGAATTCCTGAGTACAAGTCCTGCGCGGTTAAGCTCAGCAAAGCTGATGCCCCGGCGGATTTCAATAGTGACCGGGCATGAGCACCGTTGATTGGAGGCTGCAGTTCGGAAGCAACGGCGCCATTTGGGGCACAGAAACGGAAGATTTGAACGCGACACTCGTCCGCTGGGAGATCGGTGACTTCGTCAGTGCTCATCGCAATGACGAAGTGGACGTAATCGTCTCGGTCATCTCTGGAACTGGCAATGCAGTTGTCGACGGGGTAGCCCACCCGATGTTCCCCGGTGCGATTCTGGTCATACCGAAGGGAACGGTCCGAGCCATTACTCCATCAGATTGCCCACTCGTGTATTTGAACATTCACAAGCGGAGGCGCAAGCTACTACCGACAATGACTCGACCCGACAAGCAGCTATGACGACGATCATGGACTTTGTCCGGATGCAGCCTCATGCTCATGACACGAGGCAACATGTTCACTCAAAACATCGACCGAGACATTCAGTTCCAACTCGCACCGACATTTGAATTCCGTGAGCGATTCGAGAGAAGAATCAACCGAGACTTTAGCAACCCCGCCAACGACAACAGATCGGACGCATTTTCCAGGCTACGCGTGGGAGGAAACTGGAAGTACGGGCCGCACTGGTCAGGCTCAACTCAGCTCCAATATGCCCACGATACTCTCTGGACGGCGAAAAAAAACGCCAGCGCAGAATTTCGAGATGTCACGCTCGCCTACGTCGCATATCAGGCGGCGAGTACAACTTACACCTTGGGCCGACAGAAGATTGCAATCGGGTCTGAACGTCTGATTGGCCCATTGGAGTGGAGCAACTTCAGTCAAGTGTTTGACGGCGTCCGAGCGCAAACACCCTCGCTGGACATCTTTGCGTTCTCGATCGCGCTTGCGGTACCAACCAAATACAAGGCGAGAGTTGTTGGGGCGAATTACAAGGGCCAATTCGGCGAGTCTCTTGGCATTTACAAGCACGACAAGACGGCAGCTGGTTACGTTGATATCGCTACACTCTCGCATCACTGGACAGCAAATAGAGGAAAGGTCTCCGTTGAAATCGAAGCCGCAGCCCAGTTTGGAAAAGTCGGAGGGGCGTCCCTTGAGGCATGGGCATGGCACTCCCGTGCGGCCTACAAATTGACACCGGCGGTCTCCGTGTATGCGGAGGTGAACTCGGCCAGCGGCGGGCAGGGCAAGAAGATTCGCACCTTCGACAACCTGTATCCAACTAACCACAAGTTCTATGGATCTGCGGACATGCAGGCTTGGAAGAACATGAACGAGTTGGAGCTAGGCGTGGAGTACAAACCCAATGCATCAGTGGATCTTAAGGTTCACTTCCACGGGTTTGGACTTCGAAATGCAAGCGACGGTTGGTACGGCGCAGGGGGCGGAATCAATACAAAACCAGGTGGAACCTACCTCGACGTCACAGGTGCAAGTGGACGGGATGTCGGTACCGAACTTGATTTCGATGCAACCTATCGAGTGAACAAGAATTGGACGGCATCCGCGGGCATCGGCCTCTTTAACCCGGGCAGTTTTGTTCGCCGTCAGAACGGCGGAGCGGCGAACCAACAACTGTGGGGCTACCTCTCCCTCCAGTATAAGTTTTGAACCTGCTATGTTTTAAGTTTGACGCCCTCCAAACTTCCGGCACGACCATGCCACAACTGTGCAGAGGAGAACGCACGTATCACTCACCCGACCGGAAGCTGCGGGTGGCGGCGGGTTGTGGCCGTACCAGTTGCCCTGGTCTGAAAGATGGAGGTAGCGAGTCCAAAAAAACCAGTTCCGATCTGAGTTATCCTTGGGTCCGAGCGTGGGGTCGTTGGCATTCTCTCGAGATAAAGACCGCCCGAATAGCGGAGGTCTCGCCCTAATTCGCCCGATCACGTTTGACAGGTTCTGAGATCCTCAATAGAAAGTGAACTGCTGCTGCGAAACGGCCCGCGCGACATGGCCGCCTTCCGTCTCCCAACGGTCTATCGCACGACGGTACTGCTGGCGTTGCACTTCGAGTGCCCTCGAAGGCTGAGTGCCTCGTCGCCTCATGAGTTCACCACGCCGGGCACTCGGCGTCGTTCTATTGTTCGCGATTCCCAAGCTCTTTATGTAACTCGCTAGTACAGCAGGGCACGCAAGAGGATTCCTGCTGGATGACTGATCATTCACCCAGCATTGAGCTCATCGGACTCCATCACAACCCATTTTTTGCGGACCATGGCTGGGAAACAGTTCTCCAATGCGCTCCCACCCGATTGTTGAAACTAGGATTTGACGCGGGACTTCGCCTCGGACAATCCATTTGCGTTCTAGGAAGTTTTCGAATAAGGCACGACCCAATGGACCTCCAATATGGGGGAGTCGCTCGGTCCAGTCTAAACAGGCTTTCGTATGGCTCACCGCAACTGTGTGGAGCATCGCTTCATCAAGACCCAGATCCGTAAAGAAGCCCAGCCCAGCTTCTGAAATTGAAAATTGTTGAGCAGATTGGATCACGAACCCTTGCTCTTCAAGACTTCGCCTCAGATTGACTCCAACTCTCCCGGCAAGGTGGCTGTAGCAGACCCTGCATTCTGTCAAAGCTTGCTGCTTTTTGCTGACGGGCGCGTTCGTGGCGCCGTTGCATCGGAAAGAACCGAGAAGTTCGATTAACTCCGAAACCCGATGCCCGGCAATTCGGTGATAACGATGATTTCCCTGTTTTTCCACCTCCACTAACCCGGCTTTCACAAGCAAATCGAGGTGGTAGCTGGCAGTTGAGAGTGAGACGTGCGCCATCGTCGCAAAATCGCTCACAGGAAATGCCCTGCCGTCCATCATGCACACCAAAAATTCTGCGCGAGTGGGATCGGCGATCAGAGCCGCGACTGAGGTCAGCTGCAGATCATCCATACACTTCACGGCTGTCCGCAGGGGCTTGAAGTCGATTATTTATCCCATAGGCAAGTCCTATCGTCCCCACATGAACGGTGTAATCGAGAAAGATCTGATCTCGGCCCCCAAGCTGCGCGTGTCGATGAATTTCCATGTTCCTCCATTCGGTGAGGGCCTCCTCATCTGACCAATACGAGAGCGACAATAACTTCTCGGGACTAGCAAGGCTCCGGAACCTTTCGATGCTAATAAACCCCTTGATCGTTGGAAGTTCGGCCGCCAGATTCGCCGCGATTTCCAGATACCTATCCTCTCGTCCGACGTTCAAAACGACCTCGAATATCACCACAATCATTCAATCACCTCACGCAAAAAAGTGCGAGTTTCTTCGACGATAAACCTCTCGTGCAAGGCGAAATCGAAGTTGGCTCTTCCCGCAACGTCAGATTTCAATGTGGTGCGATAGCTCTCATAATCCGCCAGGCTCGGAAATCGGATCACACCAAAAGCGACGTTGTTGGTTCCTTCGTGGGGCAGAAAATATCCGATTAAATCTCCTCCGCACCTCGGGATGATTTCATGCCAAGCCTTGCTGTACTGTTCGAACAAAGCTAGTTTGAATGGATCGAGAAGATAGCGAATGAAAACGGTGATCACGGGACAATGATTCCATCACACACACTCGGGACAGTTCGATCTGGATCGAAGTTGATGGGACCTGAGCAAACTCAAGGGGCAGTTCTTCCAGCGACTGTTTGCCTTCTGGGAGAGAACCTGCTCGAAGGAGGCAGAGTGATGCACGTGGGACAATCCCCGGCCCAAGATTCTGGGAGAAGCGGACGATCACGGCCACGAAATCGCCTAGTTTGCGCTGATCACGGTAATGGGTCGCGAGCAGATCCCTGTCTTTCCGATCTCCAAAAGCCGGGCGAAGGAAGTTAGACTCCCCTTAC
>JBBRHU010000118.1:0-8998 GCA_038222255.1 Fimbriimonadales bacterium
ATATCCACACCCCGTCGATCTACGTCGACCGAATCATCCAAGGCGTGAACTACGAAAAGCGAATCGAACGCAGGACCACTCGCCCGAAGGAAGACACGCTCCCAGCAACGGAGGCAAAGTAGCCATGGCATTATCTCGCGAACAGCTCGCTCAGCGCGCCGCACTCGAACTCCGCGATGGGTTCTATGTTAACCTCGGCATCGGAATCCCGACCCTTGTTGCCAACTACATTCCACAGGGAATGGACGTCGTGCTCCAGAGCGAGAATGGCATGCTCGGGCTTGGCCCATTTCCATTCGAAGGCGAGGAAGACCCCGACCTCATCAACGCAGGCAAACAGACCGTCACCGAGATCCCTGGTACGAGCTACTTCTCCAGCGCAGATTCGTTCGCGATGATTCGAGGGGGACACATCGACCTTTCGATCCTCGGCGCAATGGAAGTGAGCGAACAAGGCGACCTTGCGAACTGGATGATTCCCGGCAAGATGGTCAAAGGAATGGGCGGAGCGATGGACTTGGTCGCGGGCGTGAAGCGAGTCGTTGTCGTGATGGAACACGCAAACAAGGCTGGTCAAAGCAAGGTCCTCGGCGAATGCAAACTTCCCTTGACCGGTAAAGGCTGTGTGGACCTAATCATTACCGATCTCTGCGTTTTCGAAGTGACGGACGACGGCCTCCTCCTGACAGAGATTGCCCCCGATGTGACCGAAGAAGAAGTCCGTTCAAAGACAGAAGCCAAGGTCACGACATCGTCGAACCTCAAAACGATCGGCGCCTAGAGGGTGCCGAAATAGCTATTGAGGGTGACAAGATTTCGGGCGTGGCCCTCGGGCGCGTCCGGAGTCTCGAGCAAGATCGGCGTATTCTCAAAACGTGAGTCATTCACGAGTCGCTGAAATGCGCGCGGCCCAATAAGACCTTCACCGATGTTCTCGTGTCGGTCGACCCGCGAACCGAGAGCCTTCTTGCTGTCGTTACAGTGGATCGCCTTCAGTCGGTCAAATCCGATGATCTTTCCGAATGTCTCGAAGGTTGAATCGTAGCCTTCATCGGTTGAGATGTCGTACCCGGCGGCAAACACGTGACAGGTGTCGAGGCATACTCCGATCCGGGGGTGTCCACCCAGTGCGTTGATCAGCCAGCCCAGCGATTCGAAGTGGTGGTTCAGCGAAGTTCCCTGCCCTGCGGTGGTCTCCATCAGCAGCGTCACCGAAGGGTCGGTGCGGTCTAGAACTTCCTTCGCCGACTCTGCGACAACCCGGAGCCCCTCCTCCTCGCCTTGCCCGAGATGAGCTCCCATGTGGGAAACCGTGAAACCGATGCCGTAGGTAGCGCACCGTTCTAGCTCACCGATCAACCCCTCGATGCTTTGCCGTCTTCGGTCAGGGTCTGGAACACAGAGGTTTACAAGGTAGCTGTCATGACTCACCACAACTTCAATGCCCGTTTCCACTTTCGCTGCCCTGAAATCGGCTACCATGGTGTCCGTGATTGGCTTCGACTTCCACTGTTGAGGGCTAGACGTAAAGACTTGGACGGCCGTGCATCCTATTTTGAAGCCCTCGCGGATCGCAAATCCGAGTCCACCTTTCACAGGCATATGGGCACCAAGAAGAGTTGCTGGCATGGAAAGATGCTACCGCAGCAAGTGACGTCCCGTTTTATGGGGACAAACATCAACCTGCCGGAACTCTTATAATGTATTTTTAAGTATGCTGAAATATAAGACAGGCTGAGCGTACGGCCGGGTTGTTCGCACACGTGCTCCCAATCACGACCCTCGATGCGATTTTCTTCGGTCCGTACGCTCAGTCAAACCGCCAGCTCATTGCTTAGCCCGCCACATACCCGTTGGCAGTCCTACCGAGGGGTTTCTCACTTAATCAAAATGAGTGGAGGAATCCCTTCTTCTTGACCGCTACCTCCTCGTTTTACGAACTCCTTGGCGTTGGGCCAAGTGCCGAGCCCGATACCCTTCGCAAGGCGTATCGCAGACTTGCGCGTAAGCACCACCCCGATGTGAGTGCGGATCCACGGGCGCACGAGAACATGGCGCGGATCAACGAGGCATTCCAAACCCTCATAGACCCATCCAAGCGCAATGACTATGACGCGCTGCTCGCCGGTGGTTCGCTCGAAGAAATCCGACCTCGGACGGTGGTTCGGCCGATCATCGTCAAGCTCAAGCACAGGCTAGCTGCCCACAAGACGCCTATTTACAGCGTGACTTTTTCGCCGGATACGAGCGAGCTCATTTCTGCTTCGTTTGATAACGAAGTCATCTGGTGGGACGAATCCTCACTCTCTCCTCGCAAGAGAATGAAGCTTGAAGCTGGAGTAGTCTCGACTCTTAAAGCCGGTCCTCTCGACCGACTCGTCGCCGCCGGGTCGGCTGAGAACCAAGTTTCTTGCTACCGACTCGATGGCTCAAAGGTCGACGCGTTTCGAGTAAGCAACGACGAATGGGTGGGTTGCGTTGGAATCTCCGGTGATGGCACGATGGTTGCCGCTGGGTCCATCTACAAAACACTTACGGTGACAAGCACCCACGACGGCTCGATCCTTCGACGTCAGCGAGAGCACGAGAGCGCGGTCACGGCGCTTGCCTGGTCGACCTCTAGCCGACTGCTCGCAAGTGGTTCTGCCGACTCGTCCGTAAAGATTTGGGACACGCGGACCTGGGAACTCGTCCGATGGATCACCCAGATCAGATCGACAGTTTCAGCGATTGCATTCTCAAACGACGGACAGTTTCTCGCCGTCGCCGCGATGGATCTTTCGATCCGAGTCTTCCGCCTTGCCGATGGCGAGCTCGTCAAGATGGTTTACGGCCACACGAAGCCGGTGGAATCGTTGGCCTTTCATCCCAACAACTGGCTCTTCGCTTCCGCGAGCAGAGATGGCTCAGTTGGGCTTTGGAATGCGGGCAAAGGAATCGGAAACGTTCGAGTTGATGTCTCGAACCGTCCAGTGAGTAGCGTCGCATTTAGCCCCGACGGGCTCAAACTGGCGGCGGGCGGACAAGACAAACTCGTCCGAGTATGGGATGTCATCGTGAAAGATATCGTCACGGATTAACTACTTCGTTATCACGAGAACAGGTCCGATCTTGATCTGTCCGGTGCCCCCCTTCCCTCCCGCCGAATCCACCACGAGTAGGGTGTGAATCGTGACTGGCAGCTTGACCCGACCCGTCTCAGATCCGCCCCAGTGGTGTTCGGTGCCAGTGATGGGGATCGTGATGTATTTCCAACCTTTCCACGTCATTGGCCCGTATGTCGGTTGAAACGTCTGTCCAGCCCCATCCTGGTATCGGAGGCGGAGGTCATGGCCAGAGCCATCGCCGTAGATCCACATTCCAACGGATTCGATCATCCCTTGAAAAGGCTTCGACAGCTCTCCCTTCGCTCGAACGTTTAAGAACTTCCAGCCTGTATCAAAATGGTAATCCAGCACGACGGGGGTGCCGATTTCTGCGCTTGGTTGGCCCAACTTGAACGAGCACGTACTCCCGACTTTCGCGTCTCCGTCCGTCATCACATCGACCTGCTCGGTCGCCCAATCGCTAAGAGAGCGCAGACTTCCTGTCAGCTGCCGAGTTCCTGCCCCTTTGCTTGCCACCATCGTTGCTGTGATCTTTGCGTTTTGACCTAGCTTCGTCAGATCCACCGACTCCCCCGACCGAAGCACGTGTGTGCTGGAAGTTGTCGGGGCGCCTGGCGGGGTAATCGATGACTTGACCTCTACCGTCACTCCTTGAAATGCAGGTCCAGAAAGCGAGAGGCGGAGCATTCCCCTGTAGGGAAGAATTTCAGTTTTCAGCGGTTCAGCGAACATGCGCTCTACGTCAAAGACCAGCTTGGAGCCGTCCTTGAATGTCACTCTTGACTGTACGGTCTCTGGCAGCACGCTCAGAATGGAGGGGCGGAAGAGTCCCGCTCCGGTGGAATCCATTACGCGACCTGATCGCGTCCATCGAACTACACCCGGTGTCCTCCTTAGCGCAGTTTCAGCCGGTTCGGCGTCAAGGCTGCGGACAAGTTTCGATAGACTCAACCCGTTTAATTTCTTCCAGAATGTAGCCTGAGCGGGTGTGGGGACGACTTCAAAAACCGTCGGAGTCGGCGTGAGCGGGTGCGTGCCAGAGAGGTTGAGCGCAGGATTTGCGAAGTCCTCGCGCCAAGCGGCGAGCCGCCAGGTGTCTCCACGCCGAAAGAGCTGTGCAAACTGGCCTTCACGGTTCAACGACCCGGCCCATTCAAACCCTCTGAGCGCCTGCGACATTGCCCGCATCGCCACATAGGTTTCTTTAGGCTTCAGGTCCTCGAAGACCGTCCCGAAGTGGTGTTCTTGCTCCTTTGGATTTGGGCCGTCGTCTTTCCAGTCGTACCAAATCGACAGACCGACTCCGTGGGACAGGTTGGTCAGGACTTGACGAGTTGCATATTGGGCTTGTTTCTCTCGGTTGAGGCCCGCGTATAGCTCGCTGTATCCCCACTCGCCGGAGAACATCGGGATCGACTTCCCGCGAGGAGAATAGCGGGCGACGAGATCTCGAAGTCGAGCCCAGTCGATCCCGACCGTCTCGGGAGCGGCGTTTCGATAAGGATGCACACTAACCGCGTCCCAATACTTCAGCAATCCTCCCTTGAAGCAGCTCTCAAGAAATGCCCAATCAAAACCACTTGCCGCAGGGCCGATAAACCATTCATCGGCGGCAACTGTGCGAATGGTCTTGCCAACCGATTCAGCTAAGGCAACGTACTCAGCCACATTAGGTGCTGGCTGCCAGAAGGGAATATTGGGCTCGTTCCACATTTCCCAGAGCACGCCACGACTCTTGAATTTCGTCACGGCTGCCGCAACAAACTTGCAGAATGCTGCTCTTGAATCAGCTGTCCTGGGCGAGCCCTTCTGGTACAGGTCGTTGCCGTAATCGAGAATGAAGATCGGTCGAATCTTGTTCCGCTCGCAGGTTTTGAGCAGCCGCTCGTAAGGCTCAAAATCGTAGATTCCCTTCTTTACCTCGATCTGGTGCCAAAAGAAGTCCATCCGAACCCACTTGAAGCCAGCCTCCGCGATCAACTTCATCTCACCCGGCCGCTCGTCGGTGAAGTGGATGTTCACACCCCAACCCTCTCCAAACTTAAGGCCCGGAAGGGGAAAGTTTGTTCGGTAAGAGAGTGGAAGAAGCAGCGTTGCTACGGCCAGCGAGAACATGAGTCAAGTCTAACCCGCGACGCTCGGAATTCGGTGCTGACACGCCAACCCGAGTGGGCTATAGTCAGGTTATGAACCTCTACCACAAGCCGTCCGGTGCTGAAACTCGTTGGATATCGTTTGAGCATTCGACCTTAGAACGAGGCAGTGCCGGGCAGCGAAACAAAGGGGCGAAGGGGTTCCCGTTCGACTCCGTGCGGGCTGGCGAAACCAAGACACTGATGGACATTCATGCGAGTGGGACCATCCGAAGGATCTGGATCACAGTTGGCGATCGCAGCCCGGAAATGCTCCGCAGCTTGCGGCTAGAGATGACCTGGGACGACGCAACGATCCCCGCAGTTTCCGTTCCCCTCGGTGATTTCTTCGGTATTGGACTCGGGCGAACAGTTGCCTTTGAATCTGGATTGTTCTCGAATCCTGAAGGACGTAGTTTCAACTGTTGCGTGCCGATGCCATTCCGGAGAAGCGCCAAGGTCACGCTCACGAATGATTCAGACAAAGATCTACTGCACCTGTTCTACGATATCGACCTCACGATTGACGAACATGAACTTAACGACCTCTATTTTCACTGCACGTGGCGTCGAGAGCAGCCGAACACCTTGGGGGAGGAGTTCGAAATTCTCCCGCATGTCAAAGGCTCGGGACGTTTTCTCGGCTGTAACATCGGCGTCATTGTCGATCCGCGATACGACGGAGCTTGGTGGGGTGAAGGTGAAGTAAAGTTTCGATTCGGTGGAGAGTCCGAACCAACGCTTTGCGGCACGGGAACCGAGGACTACATCGGCACCGGGTGGGGCCAAGGGCAGTACATGCACCGCACCCAGGGCTGTTCTGTCGCGGACTCCGAGAAGAACCAATGGGCGTTCTACCGCTACCACCTTGATGACCCGGTTTGGTTTGATGGCGGTTGTCAAGCAAGCATTCAAACTATCGGCGGCACCAGCCTAGAGAAGGTTCTCCAGCTGCAATCTGCTGGCGTGCCGATCTTGCCAATCACGATCGACAACGGCGTCCTTGGCGGATTCACCCGGCTGCTTGAACTCGACGAAATGCCCGATCTGGTAACCGCGTTCGAGCCGACGAACTGGTGCAACTTCTGGAGAGAGGACGACTGGTCGGCGACGGCTTACTACTACCTTGACCACGCCGAAGGGACGTTTTCACTTCCCTCGGTGCAGTCAAGAATCGCAGGACTCTAACCTAGGAATTGGGCTGAACCAAGACCGTCGCGGAACGGTCTCTGGTGATGTAAGCCCAGAACCATCGGAACGATACCGATAGCCGAGAGCGGAAGGTGGAGACGTAGAGGACATGGATAAACAGCCACATCATCCAACCAAGAAAGCCCTTCACCTTTAGGTTCCTAATCTCCGCGATAGCAAAAGCCCTTCCTACCGTCGCCATGTTCCCGAAATCCTTGTAAATGAACTTTTCGGGAAGAGGGCGGCCACCCAGCCTTGCGCTTAGGTGCGAGGCGACAAAGTCCCCACCCTGCATCGCGACTTGAGCCACGCCAGGAAGCGGGCGATCACCTGGACCGGGAATATTCGCGGCATCGCCCGCGACGTAGATATCAGCGTGTCCCTTTATCCGCAATTCTGGATCCACAAAGAGCCGTCCCGATCTGTCAGTCTCGACTTGCAGCCACTCTTTTGGCCCCTTGCAGAGCACTCCAGCCGCCCACACCACGTTGCGGCATGGAACAAACTCACCCGCAATCGTGACCCCCTCTGCGGTGACTCCGTCGACGTGACACCCAAGTCGAAGTTCAACGCCCAGCGACTTCAGCTTCTCTTGGCTCGCCAAGGCAAGGCTCTGGTCAAAGTTGTTGAGAATGGTCGGCGATCCTTCAACCAAGATCACTCGAATCTCGTCGACGGTCACATTGGAGTTTTCGCTCGCCAGCGAATCACGGAGGAGCTCGGCTGCTGCTCCCGCCATCTCCACTCCGGTCGGGCCACCACCCGCCAGAACCATAGTCAACAGTGCCTTCCGAAGCTCAGGGTCGTCTTCGGTTTGCGCGAGTTCAAACGACTTCAAAAGCTGATTTCGAATCGAGACCGCGTCATCGAGCGTCTTCAACGACTTCGCGATGGGCGCCCACTCGGGATGCGCGAAGTAGTTTGACTGCACACCCACCGCCACAATCAAATAGTCGTAGGGCAGCTCGTGAATAGTGGTCTTCACGATCTTCGCGTCGGTATCAATCGATGTGACTTCGCCCATCAAGATGGAAACGTTCTTCTGGTTTCGCAACACCTTTCGCAGAGGTGTCGCGATGTCGTCTTCGTTGAGCGCCGCAGTTGCGACTTGATAGAGCAGTGGTGAAAAGACGGTGTGGTTGGTGCGGTCTACCAACGTGATGTGACACTTTGCCCTACTAAGCCCTCTTACCGCATGCAAACCCGCAAACCCGCCACCGATTACCACGACTTTCGGGAGGTCACCCACATTCTCATTTCCCAATCTATCCACGACTCATCGATACTACGTGGTTTGAGCAAGTCGAAGAAGGACTCCCGGCAATTCGGTCATAAGATGGGGTTGAAACGAACATGTTACACTTGCCCCGTGAACCTGCGGATGCTCTGGGTTTCCATTCTGCTCCTGCTCGCCCCGATCGCACTTGCGAACGGCGCAATGGGGTTGGGAATGGAGATGTGGGATCTGCGATACTGGGCCGCTTACTGCCTCTCCATGGTCGCGGTCGAAGCCTGGTGGATGCAACGAAAGCTTGAGTTGTCCTGGTCTCGTTCAATCTTCACCTCGCTTGTGGCAAACGCAGTCACAGGATCGCTGTGCGGCATTGGATGTTTCGCGCCGGTCCTTCATCAGCCCTTTGTTGGCACCGGTTCGGACCCTTCTCCATTCTGGAATTCTGTCGTCATCCTTCTGATGTTTGCGATTCCTTCCGCCCTGGCCGAGTCGGTTGTCTGGAAGGTGTCCCTCCGCGATGCCCCGGGCAACAAGATCGTGCTTCAATCGCTCTTCGTCCATCTCTGGACGATCCCGATCGGACTTGTGATCCTGCTCTTGCCAGCACGTCCCTATTTGGGATTAGAGGCTACTGCGGAGTACCGGCGATTCAGGGAGATCCAAACGATTGCGCGCGGCATCGAGGAATATCTTCAAGCCAACGAACGCCTTCCGTCTGCTGATAGTCCGGCTCAGTTGCTGGCAGAACTTCGACTCTTCACAGAGCGCAAATTCCCAGTTCCGACCGAGATTGCCTTCCAACCGGTGGCATTCGGCAGGTTTGGCGACCTCACCAACGGAGTCAAGATGGAATTCAATCCTGAGCTGAGGGGGATGACATTGAAGGCACTCTCCACGCGTAGCGATGGCAAGCGAATATGGTTCGGCAAAATCCCTTCGACATACCCGCAGGGTGGACCGATCATTTTCATCGAACCGGCCGCAGATGACCAGGTCAAGGTTGTGGCACAACAGTCAAATCGCCCCGAGAAGCGGGAGTAGTCGCTGGGAATGGTTGGTTAGAGGGAACGAGTCCGAGTGGCTATCCCCGAATCGGAACAAGCTCCCCTGTCAGGGTTCCGTCCTCATATGAATACACAGCCCCAAACCGGTTATGCGAACCGCCTTGCACGATCCAGGTTCGGCCAAGCTTCACAGGCGTGCTAAGCACCGTGTGGCTGTGACCACCAAAGATGATGTCGATCGGTCCACCCCTTTCGGCGAGGAGTTTGTCTTGGCTAAAGCCGATGTGGGTCAAGGCGAATACGAGGTCAACTGTCGGTCGGAGTTCTTCC
>JBBRHU010000119.1:0-8990 GCA_038222255.1 Fimbriimonadales bacterium
CAGGTTTGAAGAAGAACGCGATGACACCCTGGTTGCGGAACTTCCCTGCCAATCGAAGGAGCTCGTAGGCAATGCCCGCAATGATCGGTAGGATACAAACCTCAAGTGCGACTCGCACGGAAGTGTCCATCAGCAATGCGCCAGGCTTGCCCGTGATCGGATATCGCGGCACGAACGTGAAAACGACCAAGCTTAAGATCAGCACGATGATCGCAAAACTGGTGCCGCAGCGTGGATGCAGTCTGGACTGACTGAGGCAAGACTCTGTGTTAAGCGCCTGCTCATGCTCCATGGCATTGATCGCCTTATGCTCCGCCCCGTGATATCGAAAGACCTCTTTGATATTCTCGACGCTACCAATGATCGCCAGATAACCAAGGAAGAAGACGGCCTTGAGTAGACCCGCGATAATGTTGGTGCCCATCCCTTGCGTGGCAACATCTTTTGACTTGCCACCTCGGATGAACTCAGCAACCACGTTTGGCAGCCAAACAAAAAGCACCAGGCCAAAAACGATGCCAAAGACCATCGCTCCAATCACGGAGGCTTCTTGAATCTTGCCCTGGGACTTCGCTGCGAGCGCAGCCGACTCAGCGTCAGCTTGGTACTCAGGTGCGAGTTGGACGTCCGACGCGAAACGCATCGCCTTGATGCCGAGCGACATCGCATCGAGTAGGGCGAAGGTCCCCCGGAGGAAAGGAAGCTTCAGCCATTTTTGTCTACCTATCCACGTTTTCTCGATGGCTTCGCTTTTGATAACAATTTCGCCGTTCGGGGCGCGGCACGCGACCGCAAAGAACCTCGGTGACCGCATCATTACACCTTCAATGATTGCTTGTCCACCGTATTGGAGATACTCACCCTTGGGCATTCCTTGAAGTATACAGTGCTACCCACCGTTCTCAACGCTGACCGTACCGTAGGTCGTGGTCGCATCAGAACATTGAATCTGGCTATTATATGGGGAGCACAATGGGGTGTGCTTAAAAGCAGTGCTTTTGCCTGAACAGGAACACACCGGCTTAATACTAACTGAGGAAGAAGCATTTTCTCTCCTAAGCCTGTGCATGATGAGTCCAAACAAGCTCGATCACACCTCCGAGCGTGCGCTCAGAAAACTTGCTGAGTACGCGGCGCATTTTGAGCCGGAAGAAGAGCAACCCAGGCAAGCGTAGTTCCCCTGACGGTAACGTGAGTCAACATGGCTCGCGTTTCTGACATCCTTCTCGCCCTCGAAGAAATTGCGCCCCGGCGATTCACTTTCGAATTTGATCGTGTTGGGCTGCAGGTCGGTGACCCCAATGCTGAAGTCACCCGAGCAGTGCTAGCGCTTGACCGCTCACTCGGTGCGATTGCACATTGTAAAGGCCAAGGGGCAGAGCTCTTGCTCACCCACCACCCGCTCATCTTTCAGCCGATCCAAAGCGTGACCGCAAACTCAGATCCAGGCCGCGCAATTCTGGAGCTCGCGGCAAACCGGATCAACTTCATTGCCGCTCACACAAACTGGGATTCAGCTATCGGGGGAATTAACGACGCCTTGTGCGAGATTCTTGAGTTACAGGATGTGAAACCGTTTGGACACGCGGCGGGAGTCAAACAGTTTCGCCTCATCGTGACCACTCCGGCCGAACACAGCGTGCGGCTGATCGATGCACTCAGCGCGGCAGGGGCTGGTCAGATCGGTCGGTACAGCCAATGTTCATTCCGTTCTCCCGGCATCGGCACGTTCCAACCGGGCGACGGGGCAAGTCCGACGTTGGGGGTCGTGGGAGAGTTCTCGGCGGCGGAGGAAGAACAACTGGAGATGGTGGTTCGAGAAGATCTTGTTAAAGCGGTTGAGAGAGCGCTACAGCGCGTTCATCCCTACGAAACCCCTGCATACACATTCTCCGTGCTAAAAGACCAGAGAGAGCAACCTGCGGGCAGGATTGGCAAACTGTTGACTCCGATGAAGCTCGGCGAGTTCGTACAACAGCTCGACCAGCGATTGTCAACGGCGTCGCTCGTCTGGGGCAACGCCGATAAGCTCATCAAATCCGTGGCTGTCGTCGGCGGCGGTGCAGATGGAGAGTGGATCGCCGCTCAACGAGCCGGTGCCGACGTTTTCGTCACCGGTGAGGTGAAGCAACACATTGCGCTCGCTGCATGCGAAGGTGGCCTTGCAATCACTTCATCTGGCCATTACGCGACCGAGCAACCTGGCGTGTTCAGCCTTGCCAAGCGACTTGCGGTAGCTGTGCCGAACGTCAAGTGGGAAGTCTACGAGCCAAGCCCGGGCGAGTTTGGACGACCTCTCTGAGGGAATAAAAGAAAAAGAGCGAATCCGATGTGGATTTCGCTCTGTTGGTAGCCCGGACGGGAATCGAACCCGCGATCTCCGCCGTGAAAGGGCGGCGTCCTGGACCGCTAGACGACCGGGCCAAACAAGTAGAGATTGTGACCGATCTGGCACCTAAAAGACAAGCGGCACGACCATTGGTAGGTCGTGCCGCGGGTATAACAAGTTGTAGCGAGGTGGTTTTTTATTTACGCGACGTCCGGTGACGAAGCGACCAGAGTAGTAACCATCGCTCAGGCTGTTGACCTGAACCTGCCCACCACCGCTGCTTGCGTGAATGAACTTGCCTTCACCGAGATAGATTCCCACGTGGTTAATTCGTGAAGAACTGCGCGTGTGGAAGAAGACAAGGTCGCCTTTCTTCAAGTCAGACTTGCTAACCGAAGATCCGACGGATGCCTGCTCGCTGCTCGTTCGCGGAAGGGAGATGCCTTTGGCGCGCATGGCTTGCAAGGTGAAACCGCTGCAGTCCGTGGCCGACCGTGAGGCCGCTCCATAGGAATATCTCGTTCCTCGCATGCTCAGGGCGCGAGTAATCGCCGGATCTCCACTGCTGTCGACTTCGGCGTCAACCTCAGAATCGTTACTTTGCTTCTGAGTGCTCTTGGTGGGATGACTTTGCCTAGCTACAACCGTCGACCGGCGTCGCTGGCGCGTTGTGGATTCCACTTCTGCCGGCGCTGACACCTCTCGGATAAGGTCACCGCGAACCCAGCCAACCGTTCCTTTCGGAAACTTGAGCTTGTACCAACTGCCTTCTCGGTCGAGAACTGCGACTCGGAGCCCCGCGTCAACCACGGTGACTTTCTCACTCGCGGTCTTCGGTCCTCTTCGAATCGTGACTGCATCTCCGTAGACGACGGCGTAACGGCTCTTGATCCGCTTAACTTTAGGGTCTGCCTTTGCGACGACGGAACCGTTCTTCACGGTCGACGAGGGCACAAAAAGAGATTGACCAGGCTGAATGACGGACAGGTTAGTCTTCGGATTTAACATCCTAAGAACAGCCATGGTCGTTCCAAGTCGGTGTGCGATGATCCAGTCGTTCTCGTTTTTCTGAACCTTATAACGAGCGACGCGGTCCATATCGACCGCGTTAGAGACCTTTGTTGGTTTTGGTGCTCCTGGCTTTGCAACAGAAGCAACGGAAACGCCGCCTGTTGGCACCTTCAGAGTCTGACCGACCTGAAGCGCAGCCCACTTGACGTTTGGATTGTATCGATAAAGCTGGCTGAGTGAGATCCCAAGCTTCTTCGCGATGGCCCAGTCAAAGTCGCCATTTCGCACGGAGTAGGAAATCTCTCGAACTACCGGTTTCTCTTCCTTGATCCCAGTCGCCTTCTTTTTTGGCGCAGGGGCATTTTCACCCTTTCCGATTGGAACGCTAGGTACACGCAATGTACGTCCAACCTTGAGGGGTGTGGTTTCCTTGAGGCCGTTGGCCTCCATGATCGCTCCCGTTTTCACGTTGAGCTTACTGGCGATTCCTTTCACCGTGTCGCCGTCTTTCACCTTATAGGTGCGGTCTTGGGCGAGGGCTGGAACCGAGATTATGATTGCTAGACCTAAGGTCAGATGCTTGTTTCGCAAGTTCTCCTTCCCACACGCGAACTCTGCGCGTGCTACTTTCGGTGCCAACCTGGGTGGGTAGGCTTTGAGAATGTACCCGGTAGGCGACCCGTTGGTCAAGTTATTGTCAGATTCTTTATGGACATCCACATTCGGGAACAGGGTTGGGTAAACCCACCTGCGTGCTTTCGGTCGTCATCGTGAACTGGAATACAAGGGAGTTCTTGCGCCTCTGTTTGAACTCAATCTCAGCGCATCCAGGGACACATGCGCTCGAGATTATTGTAGTCGATAACGCCTCCACCGATGGATCAGCCGACATCGTGCTCGAAATTCTCCCAAGCGCAAAACTGATCCGTTGCGAGCGAAATACGGGTTACGCCGGAGGCAACAATATAGGGATCGGGCATGCCACTGGCGAATACATCCTCACTCTCAATCCAGACACCGAGTTGCAGCCAGGTACGTTCGACACGGCCCTCCAGGTGCTACTTGCCCAGCCAAAGCGAGGGTGCGTCGGCATTCAACTGCGAGGTCACCAAAACGAGATTCAGTCTTCAGTCAGGGGATTCCCCACCTTTTGGGGAATCGTCGGGGACGTAACAAAGCTCGGCCAGGTCTTTCCTCGATCTGCTCTCAACAGCTACCGGCTCTTTGGCTTTGACTATGAAAAGGATCAAGTTTGTGCTCAGCCGATGGGTACATTTTTGCTTTTCCGCCGCGAAGCACTAAAGGAAATCGGTTCGGATTCCGCCCCTTTCGACGAAGCCTTTCCGATTTTCTTCAACGAGGTGGACCTGCTCTTCAGGCTGAAGCACGCCGGCTGGGACTGCTACTTCACTGCGAAGACGTTCATCCGACACCTCGGAGGCGCAAGCACTCGCCAAGTGAAAAAGAGCATGATTTGGGAATCCCACCGCAGCTTGGTCCGATATCTGCGAAAACACTATGGAACTGGACTGTCAGGTTTTGGTGTTTCAATCATCGCTCTCCTGATATTGGCAGCTGCATTTGTGCGCGCCAGAGGCTACGATGCCGGATTTAGAACTTAGCATAGTCATCTGTAGCTGGAACACCGCCGATGATCTTCACAACTGCCTGAAGAGCCTTGATGCGGTGAGGGACGAGGTTTCCTTTGAGGTGATCGTGGTTGACAACAACAGCGAAGACAGATCACCGGACATGGTCGAGCAAGAGTTTAAGTGGGTGAGGCTTGAGCGGATGCAACGGAACCTTGGATTCACGGGTGGCAACAACCACGCCCTGAAACTGATCAAGGGACGGCACGCGTTCCTCTTAAATTCCGACACCATCGTTTATCCAGGCGGCCTGAAGACTCTCGTCGACTTTGTGAACCAGCACCCTGAGGCGGGCATTATTGGTCCGAAACTGCTAAACGGCGACGGGTCACTCCAATACAGTTGCAGACGGTTCCCGAACCCAATCGCCGCTATCTTTCGAAATACGATCTTTGGGCGGCTCTTTCCGAATAACAAATTTACGAAGGATTACTTGATGCAAGACCTTCCCCGAGACAGGGCGACTGAGGTCGACTGGGTTTCCGGTGCAGCCCTTCTCGCGCGCAGAGAATTCATGGACAAGGAAGGCTTCCTCGACGAGGGATTCTTCATGTATTGCGAGGACACAGACTGGTGCTATCGATGCTGGGAAGCTGGGTTCAAAGTATTTTATGTCCCTTCAGCAGAAATCATGCACTTGATCGGTCGGAGCACGGACAAGGCGCCAAACCGCATGATCGGCCGCCATCACAAGTCGATGCTTTTGTTCTATCGAAAGCACATGGTGAAGAAGTCTCCTGCAGTTATTCGACCCATTCTCATCGGGTTGGCTTACTTGGCGCTCTTGCTACGAGCATTTCCCTACTTCGTCAAGAATAAACTGGATGTGCTGCGCCGAGTGTTCAAACGATGACGACCAACGCCAAGCCTCTACACCAACTTCCGCTGCCGATCTTGCTCACCGCGTTGACCGCCTTCCTGATTCCTTTTCTGGGCGGGCAAATATCGACGGAACCTATTGGTCTTGCCCCTGGTATTGGCTCGGTGCTTGGTAGCTTGTATGGCGGAAACGAGGCATCGGTCTGGGCACACGCGCTCCTGGTCGCCCCGGCTCTCGTCGGTCTGGTCTACCTTGCATTCACTCGTAAGATCTTCCAAACCCCGGTTACACCCCTTCTGGTGGCCGTGAGCGTGTTCCTCGGCTTCGTCGGTGTGAGCGTCGTGCTCTCGCACTACAGAACGTACAGCATCGTCACTGGCCTTGAGTTTCTTGTCGAAGGTATCGTATTCTTCGCCGTCATCGCATCCGTCGGACGACAGCGAGGGCCCCTCGTTGTGCTCGGTGCATTGTTCGCTGGAGTTGTGGTTCTTGCGTTGTTGGGCCTTCGAGAATATGCGTCGATCAAGGCCGACGACCCTTCTTGGCGGATCTTTGCGGGCTGGGCCGGGCCGAATGCTCTCGCGGGAATGCTTCTTGTCGGCTTCTTTGTCGGGCTCGGACTGCTTTGGGTGACCGACAGGGCCTACGCAATCCTGGTCGGAATCGGACTGATCCTGATTGGATTTGCGCTCGGGCTCACGCAGTCCAAGGGCGCGATCCTAAGCATGGTTATCGTGCTTCCGATCGGACTCGGATTTGCGGCCGCCCTTCGCGGTGAACGCCCCATTCGAGAAGTCCTTGGTCGCCCACTATGCGTTATTCTCCTCGTCGGCATTCTCATCTTCGGTGTCCAGATGCAAGGCAAGCGTCAAGGCACCTCAGCGGGAGCGACCTCTCGCATCACCGATTTCTCCTCGACCTCTGAACAGTCGGCGGGATTCCGAGCGAATCTATGGAAAGGCGCAATTCAGCTTGTGAAGCAGAATCCCGTGGGCGTCGGCATAGGCAGCTATCGATTTGAGTCTGCTCGGAGCGGCCTTACGACTCAGACCGTGCTAGCCCACCAAACCTACCTCCAGCTGGCCGCAGAGACGAGCCCGCTTGGTCTTCTCGCCTTTCTTGGCATGGTTGGGCTTTGGCTCTGGAACATGCTGAAGAATGCCCGGAAGATCCCTGGACCTCAGAACCTGCTCCGGATCGGCGCGGTCTGCGCGGTCGGAGCACTTCTCGCGCACTCGATGACCGAGAGTGCCCTGTACTATTTTGGGCTTGGCCTCTCGTTTTGGCTCCTTTTGGGCGTCACCGTTCTCCTCGCTGGCGACAGTGTTTCTCCCGAATTTGTCTTTCCTCAGCTTCGTTGGCTTGTTTGCGGCACCTTGTTCCTCGTCTGGGGAGCAATGCTCGTGTTTGGTCGAATCGAGTCCGCTCGAAATCGATTTACGTACGACCTCGCTCATAAAGATCTCAAAGCCTCGCTGGAAAGTCTTGAGGAACTGCGGCCATTTTCGGCTATCGACGCGGACGCGATGTATCTGATCATCAATACGGCGGAAGGTTACAGCCGTCAGATCGAAGCCCTCAGGAAGCAGGGAGGCGACTTGCAGCAGCTTAAAGATGCAGAAGCCACCGTTGGCCCGTTCCTCATGGCGCCTGCCGAACGGTTCAAGAATGCAGAGACGCTCGTCAAGATGGCCCCGACCACACGCAACTTGCGCTTGCTCGCGCGGGCTCAACGAGCCAATGGTGATCCGTCCGGAGCTAGGCTCACATTGCGAGAAGCGCTCCGAAAGGACCCGATCAGCATGCCGACGCTCAATCAGCTGCTAGCCGATGCACAGGAGGATCAGAGCACAGACGATATTCGAGAGGCGGCAACTGCACTCGTCGATTCAGAGGCCAGTCCGGCTTTCAAAATTCGAAGTTTGCCCGATCTCGTCCCGACCGAAACTTATCGTGCGCGGCTTATTCTTGCGAAGTTAACCAAAGAGCCAAAGGCGGCAATAGCTCTGCTTGAGCCTGCCATTCAGGGCTACCTACAATACGTGAAGCGGACTATTCCCCAGCTTAAGCAGATGGCTTCGGCAGGGATGAACTACGGCGGCGAAGATATCGAGCGTGCGAAGGTCAAGATGGCAGAGGCAGAAGAGGCGGCTCGACTCCTCGCAACCCTTCAACGCGCGGAAGCACGTGGCACAAGTGACGCAGAGGCAGCTGCAGGGGTGTTCGCCGGAGCCTTTAGCGAAGCCAAGTAGTGTTGCACGACCTGCTTTGCGATCGGCGCGGCAACGTCACCTCCATGGCCCGCATCCTCAATAAGGACGCAGATTGAGATTTTCGATTGCTCAACTGGCGCAAATCCGATGAACCATGCGTGAGTGAGCTTGTCCTTGCCATGCTCAGCACTTCCCGTCTTTCCGCCAAATGTTACGCCGTCAATGCGTGCTGCGGTGCCGGTGCCGCGATCAATAACTCCCTGGAGCGCCTTGCGTAGGGCGGTCCAGAACCAAGGCTCTGCGTCGATTTTGTGGGCGATCACCGGAGCTACGTGGGTCTTGTCGTCTTTCGTAAAGGTGTCGCGCATCTCGCGGACAAGATGAGGGCGATAGATCACGCCCGAATTCGCTACCATCGCGGCGATGTTTGCCATTTGGATCGGAGTCGTGTTCAAAAAGCCTTGTCCGATCGCCATGTTGAAGGTATCGCCGAGATACCACTTCGCTGGTCGGCGCCACTTCTGGATCCACTCTTCGGTCGGAACAATGCCTTTGGACTCGCCTCCAAGTTCAAGGCCCGACTTGGCGCCGAGTCCGACGTCTAGCGCTGCCTTCGTAAGTTGGTCTCGGCCAGCGGCCTCGCCGAGTTTGCAGAAATAGCTGTTGCAGGACTTCTCAAACGCTAAGTTGAATGCGATTGGTCCGTGGTAGCCGAGGCACTTCACAACTCGCTTTCCAACCATGACTTGCCCTTCGCAGGTAGTCGTCCGGTCTAGGCTGAACTTCCCTGCCCGATACGCTGCCAATGAGGTTACGACTTTAAATGTCGAACCAGGCGCATAAGCTGAGGCCAACGCTCGGTTTTGCATCGGCTTCGAACTGCTCTCGTTCAGGGTTGCGAATTCCTCAACACTGATTCCCTTCATGAACAAGTTCGAATCGTAAGTGGGTGCGGTCGCCATACACAG
>JBBRHU010000120.1:0-8924 GCA_038222255.1 Fimbriimonadales bacterium
CGTGCCCAACACGTGGCAAAAATCATTGAACCTGCCCTTGCGAAGAGAATCTGGGTGCTTTGTGATCGTCATGCAGACTCGACCGTCGTCTATCAGGGCTATGGTCGAGGGCTAGATATAGAAGAGCTGAGGAGCCTTAACGAAAAGGCAACCGGCGGACGGAAGCCTGACCTCACACTTTTGCTTGATCTGCCCGTCGAGAAAGGACTTGCCCGCATTACGCAGCCAGATCGGCTAGATCGTGAACCTGTTGAATTTCACCAGAAAATAAGAAACGGGTTCTTGACCGAAGCGAGTCAAGAACCCGAGCGCTGGACAATCTTGGATGCATCCCGAGAACCAAGCGTGGTTCTCGAAGAAGCGCTTAAGCGTGTACGGCGACTCGCGCACGAAGCGAACTTGGGATGATGTGGACGGGGTCAAGAAGCAAAGCCAACTCGTTGTCGCGCTTGCCGATACCTTTGAAGAACGCCTCTTCTTTTCCTTCGAGCAGAACTCTGTCCCATTCCACTTGATCCTCGGCGAAGTTCAGAATCCCTGAGACTGCATCGACCTGTAGCGCACATCTGCCCTCGGACGTGATAACGACGACAATGTTCTGTGAGCTGGTCGCAGGCTCCATGGAGAATCGCGTGCGGGCGTCAATCGCAGGAATCCGTTGACCCTCAAAGGTCGAAGACGCCAAGAAACATCTTCCGCGACTTTGGCAATGAAGTTACGGATTGTTGGGGGAGAATGCGCTCAATGCTCTCGATTGGGAGCCCGAATTTCTCGTCACCAAGACGGAAAACAACATATTTAGAGCCCTGCGCCATAGCTTGGTTATGGACCGGTTCGTTCTCGATCTCTCTCAGCTTGATTACGACTTTCGATCATCGGGGGCATAATGAGACAAGCCGTGCTCGCATTACTCTTATCTCCAATCCTCCTCGCTGGCGTGCAGTCCGCTGACGGCGCACTTAAGCGATATGAGGACCGCTTCAAAAAGCTCGATAAGTATTCAATTGAGGGTTCAACAACTCTCGGTGGCAAGACTACGTACATGATCAGAATCGTCATGGACCGGAAGCGAACGGCGATGAGATTTGAGGCGATTCGTGGGCAGACTCGATTCTTTTCCGCCCAAGATGGCCCCTTCGTCCGCCAAATAGATTTCGAGACGAAGATGTACGACGAATTGGTCGCGAACCAAATCGCTCTCAGTGACTTCCGATTGAGCGATGTCATGGAGCGCACATTCCCGCTTCTCATCGCTCGCCGCACTCTTCGCGCACTCGCACCAGCAGGTTCAAAGTTCAAGTTCATCGCGAACGAAAAGATCGACGGGGTCCAAACGGAACACATCCAGACACGGTATCAAGTCGAGGCTGGTTTCATCATCGAAGACCTTTGGATTGACAACGAGGGTTTTCCGAGACAATATGTCGACAGCCTCGAAGGTCGCGGAGAGTATGTTCGTTACCGGCTGAACAAGTGGAAAATTTTAGACAAAATCAGCACGACTGAGTTCCAACTCAGGATTCCGGACGGGTTTTCCCCATACGCGCTGCAGCGCGAACCAAATCCTCTTGAGCCAGGGCAGCAATTCCCACTGGAAAACTGGAAGGATGCACGGACGGGAAGTGCAGTGAGCATACGTGAGTTCCTAGCGAAGAACGGTGGGCTCGTCTTGGTGCTTGGGAAGGATGCGATTTCGAAAGCTTGCTACAAAACGGTCGCACAGTTGAAGTCGGCGGGAGTAGCTGTGATGGTGGTCGAAGCCAGCGCAGGTAGCGGATACGATGGGGCTTGCGCAAACGGGGTGCCGGGGCTGATCAACAAGATTGCCCCCGGAGACCTGCCGTTCGGGTTCATCCTAGATGCGAAGGGCGTGAACAAGGTGATGGTGCAGGGCTTCGATAGGGAAGCCCCACGTAAGTTTGTCGATAATGTCTTGGCGCTGATGAAGCAGAAAGCCTAGCTTTTAGGCTTCACGCCGCTTGCGGCAAGAGCTTGGCCGATGACTGCACCTTGACCGCCACCCACGACGTAAGCTGCGATCAGGCCAGATTTGTCGATGACAACAAATGTCGGAAGTGAACTCGCACCGAAGGCGCGCATCGCGTCTTGACGCGGGTCAAGCTGCCAAGGTAGGTCGAGCTTGGCCTCTTTCGCAAACGGCTTGACCTTTTCGGCCGATTCATCGGTGATCGCTAAGACGACGAGATCTTTGCGATCCGTAGCATTGTAGGTTTGCTGCGTTTCTGGCAGAGTCTGCCTACACGGTCCGCACCATGTTGCCCAGAAGTCTAGCAGGACCGTCCGTCCCTTCAGGGAGGAGAGGCGCGTCTTCTTGCCGTCAAGGCTCATGACTTCGATGTCTGGTGCGGGTTTGCCGACTTGCAAGGCGCTCGGTGGATTCGTACCCTGGTGGACAGTCGTTCCGGCTGGGAGAACCGCTTCAAACACGCTTTCCGGTATACCGGCATCGACTTGCTGCAGGCCAAAGGTCTCCTCCATCCGCAGATCTTCCTCTTTGCGGAACTCTCGGCTGAGATCTTTTCGGATGGGCTCCATTTTGCAGATCAAGTGCTTGATCAAGCCGGTCTTGTTGCTGATCGCTACCTCCGTCGTACCGAAAGGTCCCTTGGAATAGAATTTCACAACCTTGCATGGCTCATCACCGAAGGTTGCATCTGCGACAAAGCTTGGCTCAGTTGTTCCGTCCACGACCAAATCGACTCCGGTGAAGAAGTGAATAAACGGCGTCCCGGCGAGGACGGGGCTTTGCATGAATTCGTAGCTCAGAGAATCCGCAAAGTTCTCCGGTGCAATTGTTCGCTCCGTCAGCTTATCGTTCAGGATCAGGTTTTGTTTCCCGTTGGAAACAGCAGTGACGGACTTGCCAGCATCAGCGGCAATGACGAGCCGATACTTGTTCGAGCCGGAGAGTTGCAATTCTCTCGTCATTTTTCGTGACGACACTCCGTCGGTAAGTTGCCAATCCCATTTGCCCTTGAAACTCTTGAATCCGTGATACTTCTTGAACGTCGCGGTGAGGAGATCTTTCGCCGGGTTTGCCTTGGCTCCCTCAGCGGCAGGCTTCTCTGTGGGTGTAGAGGAGTTGCAACCGATGAGGAGTGCAAATGGAAGGAGCACGACGAGTCGTTTCACAATCGCATTATGAACCAGGATTGCCATCTGCCTTTTTAGACTTCTTCGGGCCAATTAGGTTCACGTCAAACGTCAAAATGATCCCATCAACGTGCGCGGAGACCGTCGCCTTCCCACCTTCGATCCCGTGAAGTCTGCCGCCCTGGTCGATCCATGCCGCCGGACTGACGCAGGACCAGAAAACCAACGAGTTTTGAATCCGTTGACCGCTCGGTGAGGAGACAATCAGATCTGCCTCTTTGCCCACGTCGAGTTTGGTTGGGCCGGAGATTCGGTATCGAACGCCTCGCGTCGAGCTTGGAAGTGTGGGGACAAAGACAATACCGTTCGCTACTGGTCGTTCAGCCGAATCGCTTGGGCGGTTCAAAGGGAGCCCGAACAGATTCATTTGTGAACTGCCGCCGCCATCAAGATTGATTGCGTCGGTGCATCCAAGTCGAAGCATCACCTTAGCCATCTCGCTCAGTGATACGCCCCTGCTCCATTCGTGTCGCCCATCGACGACAACGAACCAGATATCGCCCTCAGATGTTCTGCCGACTGCGGTTCTGGGGTGGCGTCGGTCTACGAAGGAGTCCTTCGGGAAATCTTCTTGTTCGCCGTCAACATTCTCGGCCCCGTTCCGGACAAGCATCGGCCCCCCGCCAACGACGTGCTCGATCTTCTCCCAGTCAAAACCAGATGTTTGGAGATTGATGGTGAGCTTTGACCCGATTTTGACCTTGTTAAGCGCAGCTGCTTTCGCGCCTCTCGCGACGAGAATGGCTCGATTTGGCGGAATTGAAAGTCTCTCTTGGTCTGGTGCAAAGCTCTCAACAACCGCAGTCACGATCGTGCTTGGCATCCATCGTCCGGTTTCCAGCCTTACCAGCGCGACCGCGCAGGGCTTTGAGCCAATCGCGATTCCGGCGGCGGGAGTGTTCAGCACGAGCTGGCCCTCGGGGCACTCCTGATTGACGGCGTCAATCGTTAGGCTCCCGCCTCCGCTGACTTCGATTTTTCCGGTGAAGGTCGGGATCGCTGCATTACTCGCATTTGGACCCCACCCGAAGGTCGCACGCTTCTTGGAGTTTGGTGTAGTGAGCAGTTCTCCGCCTCGAACCGTCAGACCAAGCGGGAGGCCGGTGAACGGGAAGAAGTCGGCGTTGATCGCAGCGATCGCTTTGCTCTCTTGCTCAAGCTCGGTCACAGTTGATCTGCCCTTGGTGATGGTGTTCTCGTAGACCGTCTTGCCACCTAGCTCCGGGCGCACAGCAATCGCAGTTGACTTCGGACTCCAACGGAGGGCGTGAATCATCAACGGCGCCTCGCGATCTACTTCCATTAGGTAGATCAGCCCAGGGGCAACCGTTTTTTCCCACACCTCGTGCGTTGTCGCCTGTTGGGAAGTTCCTACTACGAACCACGGTGCGATTGCCAGAAGATGAACTAAGCGCATACAGACTCCAAGTATCTCAGGGTTCCAGCCTCCGCGTCCATCTCCGCTCGAATTCCGAGCGGAAGGCTTAGCGGATTCTTGATATGGCCGAATGGATATCCCCACATGATCGGGACGTTGATTCCTTCGAGACGTTCAGCCACGATTTCCTTCCAAAGGACTTCGGGTGCGTCCTTGTCTCTCATCGTGTCGGTATCCGTCATTTCTCCAATGATGATTCCAGCAACTTCGTTCAGCAGCCCAGCGTTTCGTAGCTGAGTAAGGCGAGCGTCCACACGATAACCCTTCTCGCCTACGTCTTCGAGCAGGAGCAACGCACCCTTGAAACGAGGCATGTGCGAGGTGCCGAGTCCGTCGCCGATCAGTGTGAGACATCCTCCGAGCAGGACACCGCTGGCAGTACCTCCGCGAACGCACTCGGCAGTCGCTGAGCCGTCGATGATCGGGTTGCTACCCGTAATGACGTGATAGATCGAGTCGAGCACCCACGGCTCACGCTCTTTCATAAAGTAAGTCGCCATCACTCCGTGTACGGTCGGCATTCCCTCAGCGTTGAACGCGAGGTGCAGCGTTGTGATGTCGCTGAAGCCGATGAGAAGCTTGGGATGTTGTGCAAGCTTGGGAATGTCGAGATGTTGTAGGAGTCGCGCACAGCCATAACCACCGCGCGCGCAAAACACCGCGTTCACATTTGGATCAAGAAATGCATCCGTGATGTCCTTCGCCCGGGAACGGTCGTCAGCAGCAAGATATCGCCAGCGCTTGTGAACGGACTCGGCGATTTCTACCTTGAAACCCCACTCGTTCAGCTTCGCGATGCACGACTCAAGCTCGTGTTCTGGCAGAGGAGATGATGGAGCGACGATCCGAATGGTATCGCCAGGATTGAGGGCCTTGGGTTTCATGCGAAGAGGGGCTCCAAATAGGTCAACGTCCCGGCATCGGCGTCAAGTTGAGCCCTGATTCCGAGAGGCACGGTCAGCATGCCTTTCATGTGGCCAAACGGGAAATTGATCACCATCGGCTTCCTCAGCGGCGCGAGGCGCTCGACGAGGATATCTCGCCACGGGCGGCGGCCGATTCCGTGATCATACTTGTCGTCGTCATCACTTCGGGTCATTTCACCGATCACGAAACCAGCTGCCTGCTCGGCTAGACCAGTGTTGAGCAAGACCGTGAGCATCGCGTCAAGGCGATGAGGCATCTCGTCGACGTCCTCGATCACCAAGATCTTTCCCGCTGTTTCGAGAGGCTCCTTGGTTCCGACGCTATCCGTGAGCAAGCACATGCAGCCACCCACGACTGCCCCATCGACCTTTCCGCCCACGACGGTCTCTGCTAAAGGCGCGTCCACGGGTGTTGTGAGGTCTCCTCGAATCACTCGACGGAAAGACTCATAGACAAACTCCTCTCTCGGATAGTGGAGAGTCAGAGCCATCGGGCTGTGGATCGTTGGAACTCCTCTCCGGTTGAGCGCGAGGTGGAGGGTCGTGATGTCACTGAAGCCCATCAGCGCCTTGTTTGCCGAAGCGATCTCGTCGAAGTCCACATACGGAAGGAGACGGGCGCATCCGTAGCCTCCTCGGGTGCAAAGAACTGCCGCAACACTCTCGTCCGCAAACGCATCCATCAGGTCGGCGGCTCGATCCTCGTCGCTGCCGGCGAGGTAATCCGTCCAATCAAGCGCATGTGGAGCGACCTCGATTTTGTAGCCCTCTGTTTCCAAGAGCCTCGTAATGAACTCAAGTTTCTCGGGGCTGAGTGGTGAGGCAGGGCTAACCATTCGAATCGTGTCACCGGGCTTGATCGGACGCAAGGGCATGGCTACAAAGTTTAGCGTAGCCGGGCAGGAGCTAACGCGGAAGGGGGTAATTTGATGTATTATTGATTGACTGGTCAGTCAATAACTATGAGAAAACGGTTGAGTGCAGATGAAAGGCGTGTGCAAATTCTTGAAGGGGCGATGTGTGTCTTTGCCGTTAAGGGCTTCACCGAGGCGAGTAATAAGGAGATCGCGACTGCCGCTGGACTCAGGTCGCCAGGGCTGATCTACCACTATTTTCCGAGCAAGCTCGACATCCTCAAAGCGATTATTGATCGCCATGCTCCTCCCGTCCAACTGCTCCAGCGAGCGGAAGAACTCAATGCACTATCACCGCGAGAGGTTCTGACGGAGCTTGCGCTTTCTTATCAGGACTTCTACACCACCCCCGCATCAGTTGCGTTGATGAGGATTCTGTTGGGCGAGGCCTTGCGACAGCCTGAGTTCGTGCCCGAATTTGCTGCCCACGGCCCTCTTAGAGTGCTCGGGTTTTTGAGCGCCTACCTGGCGAAGCAGATGGAGGCAGGCAAGATGAAGGTTCGCGATCCCGACCTCGCCGCGCTCAGTTTCATGGGCGTGCTCTTTGCGCACGCTCTGAGTCGAATCCTCACTGGGCAATCGTTTGGTGGAGACAAGGCTCCAGATCTCGTTGTTGCCCACGCCGTCGATACCTTCCTTATGGGAATGGAGCCAGACGAACAATGAAAATACCCCGCCCGCTCATCGCACTCGTCGTCGTCGGAACCATCATCACAGCTGGCGTTTGGCTAGACCGACGCCAGCAAGTGAGGAGGTCCATTCTTTCCGGAACCTTTGAGAGCCAGCCGATCCTTGTTTCATCCAGGATTGGCGGACGTGTTGCAGAGATCTTAGCCAAGGAGGGAGATGCACTGACATCAGAAAGAACGATCATTCGACTAGAAACCACTCCCGACCAAGCTCAGACGGAAGCGTTAGCGGCGCTCGCCAATCAGGCGGGTGCCAAGAAGGCAGAACTTGTCGCGGGTCGAACCGAAGAGATCGCACGTCAGCGCGCAGTCATCAGCGAACTAGAATCTACTCTGCTCAAAGCACGTCGAGGTGCCAGACCAGAAGAGATCAGAGGAGCGCGCGCGGCAGTGGCTCAAGCGAAGGCACGCCTCGACGAGGCTGAACGTGGCCCTCGACTGGAAGAGATTGCACGAGCTGTAGCCGCTGAAAACGAGGCGCGGATTCGGTTCGAGAAAGTCCGCCGGGGACCATCAGATGCAGATTTGCAGAAGCTACGGTCGGATATTGTGAGTGCGCACGCGCAAGAGGTCCTCGCCGGGACAGAACTCGAACGACGCCGGGTGCTGGTTGCGGAGGGCGCGATTGCCCAGAAGCTGCTTGATCAGGCTGTTGCGGACTTCGTTTCTGCTCAAAAGCGCCGCGAGGCTGCGGAGGCGACCTTGCGAGCAGTCACTCCTCGCCCAGAAGACGTTGGTATCGCAGAAGCTCAATTGCGTCAAGCTGGTGAGGCGCTGAAGCTGCTCCGAGCCGGAAGTTCTGTCGAGACCATCGTCGGGGCTAGGGAAGCTCTCAAACAGGCTCAGGCAAACCTAGACTTGCTGTTGGCCGGTTCGCGAGCGGAAGACATTACTGCAGCAGAGGCAAGGCTCGCTCAGGCGAAAGTTGTTTTGAGCGGACTTGAACAAGGGAGCCGAGTCTCTCAAGTCGAGCAAGCTACGAGCGCGAAGAATTCAGCCGACCTGAACTACCTTTCGTCGCAAGCGCGAAGTGCAGAAGGGAATGTGCTTGGCCGAACGGGCACTGTGATCGAGAGAATCCTGGTCGCCAAAGGCGATCTCATCGCGCCGGGACAGACGATCGCACGACTCGCAGACCCAAGCGATCTTCATCTTCGACTCTTCATCCCCGAGTCGGCGCTTGCTAAAGTGAAGATCGGAGACGAGGCAGCGCTGGTCGTCGATGGGATTCACGAGTCGTTTTTGGCTCTAGTAGAGAGCATCTCCACGCAGGGGGAGTTCACACCCGCGAACCTGCAAACGCCCGAAGAACGTGGCAAGCAAGTCTTCGCCGTCAGGCTCCGGCTCAAGCCGCCCGACGCCAGGATCAGAGCAGGAATGGCCGTCACTGTCACAAAAATCGGCAGTTGGGAGTTGCCGCAGTGAAAGTCATTGAGATCAAAGAGCTTACCAAGCGTTTTGGGTCGTTCACTGCAGTGGATAAGCTGACTCTCGACGTTGAAAAGGGCACAATTTTCGGGTTTCTCGGCCCGAATGGAAGCGGCAAGTCGACCTGTATTCGGATGCTATGCGGGCTGCTCCAGCCGACTGAAGGGCAAGCGCAGGTTCTCGGCCGCGACATCGTGAAAGATCCCGAGGGCATAAAGAGGTCGATTGGATACATGAGTCAGTCGTTTAGCCTTTACAAAGACCTCAGCGTTAGTGAGAATCTCTCGTTCTTCGGCAGCGTGTACGGCCTTAAAGGAGCGCACCTTAACGAGCGGAAGGAAGCTGTGATCCAACT
>JBBRHU010000121.1:0-8877 GCA_038222255.1 Fimbriimonadales bacterium
ACAGCCGAAATGCTGTTGGAACGACCGTCTGGCGATCTCTTCGGGCTATCGCAAAACGCGGGAATGGGGTGGGAACCGAGCGAGCTCACCCGACCAGAATTTCTCATTCTCTCAACGCTCGGTGGGATGCGGAACGAGAACGGAAAGCCGATTGCTCTCGGCTACCACACCGGACACTGGGAGGTCGGGCTTCAGGTTCGCGAATGCGCAGAGGAGTTCGCACGCATCGGAGGCATTCCCTTTGCAGGATTCGTCTCTGACCCTTGCGATTGTCGCACTCAGGGCACGACCGGGATGTTCGACTCTTTGCCCTACAGGAACGACGCGGCGATTGTCTTGCGTCGATTGATCAGATCGTTGCCCACGAGGAAGGGTGTCGTCGGGGTCGCCACTTGCGACAAGGGTTTGCCTGCAATGCTGATGGCACTTGCGGCAATGCGCGACCTACCTTGTGCGCTTGTGCCTGGAGGCGTGACTCTCCCACCGGAAAACGGCGAGGACGCAGGCAAGATCCAGACGATCGGTGCTCGGTTCGCACACGGTATGATCACGCTCAAAGAAGCGGCCGAGGCAGGCTGTAGGGCGTGCGCAACGCCGGGGGGTGGGTGTCAGTTCTTTGGCACCGCAGCGACCGCCCAGGCAGTGGCCGAGGCGCTCGGCCTCACTGTAACTCACGGCGCGCTCGCCCCAAGTGGACAGCCGATTTGGCTTGATGTCGCTACACAGACGGCAAAGGCAGTGAAGTCACTTTTCGATCGCGGGATCACTGGCAAGGACATTCTCACCGAAAAGTCAATTGAAAACGCGATGTTGGTTCATGCGGCCTGTGGAGGGTCGACGAACTTGCTCATCCACATTCCCGCAATTGCACATGCCGCCGGGCTCCGAAGACCGACGGTGGCGGATTGGATTCGTGTGAATCGGTCGGTGCCTCGGCTTGTCGACGTTCTGCCAAATGGTCCCACCGACCATCCAACCGTCCGCCTCTATCTCGCGGGTGGTGTTCCCGAAGTGATGCTCCACTTGCGCGATCTCGGACTCCTTCACCTCGATTGTTTGACCGTAACCGGCAAGACTCTCGGTGAGAACCTTGAGGAGTGGGAGCATTCCGAGCGACGGCGAAGAGTTCGCGAAGTGTTGCTCCAGAAGGATGGCGTAGACCCCGACGACGTGATTTCTTCACCATCTGCTGCTCGAAAAAAGGGACTGACGAGCACCGTGTGCTTTCCTGTCGGCAACCTGGCTCCTCTCGGCAGCGTGATCAAGGCGACTTCGATTCACCCAAGCGTTGTAGGACCGGACGGGGTTTATCGAAAGCGAGGGCCAGCAAAGGTTTTTCGGAGCGAGAAAGAGGCGATTCAATCTCTCAAAACGGGTGGGATTGTCGGGGGAGACATCATCGTCCTCACCTGTTGTGGTCCGCTTGGAACAGGAATGGAGGAGACCTACCAGCTGACGAGCGCCCTCAAGTTCTTGCCTTTCGGCAAGGAAGTCGCTCTCGTGACTGACGCAAGATTTTCCGGAGTCAGCACCGGAGCATGCATCGGCCACGTGAGTCCAGAGGCACTCGCAGGTGGACCGATAGGGAAGGTTCGGGAGGGAGACGAGATTGAAATCATCGTCGATCGCGAGAATTTGACCGCGACGGTTGAAGTCATCTGCTCGGACGACTTTGACGCTCGCCCACTGCGCGACGATCTTCGTCCACATCCAGAGCTCCCAGACGACACTCGCCTTTGGGCGGGGCTGGTTACCGTAAGTGGTGGCCTTTGGGGAGGATGTGTCTACGATGTAGACGCGGTGCTAACGCGACTAGCCCTTTGAGGAGAATTCCAAAAGCCGCTCAAGCACGTACACCATCGCGTACGTATCGAGTTCGCAATACTCAAGCAGTTCCGCAAAAATCTGCTCCCGTTCTTCATGGTTGCAGGTAGGGTCAAGTGTTCGGAGGTAGGCGACAATCGCCATGTCTCCGTCCTGAACCGCAAGGTTCTTGTAGCTCAGCTTGCAGTCGAGGGCAGGGAGGACTCGTTTGATTGAACTGCGACCTTGCATCTTGGGGTGTGCAAAGCCGTTCTTCACAATGATCTCCAGGTCTACGAATCTGGGTGAGACCAAAGCGAGTAGCTCGTCTCCGCCCGGGACGCCAGAAGCCGCAAGCTGCTTGACGACCTGAATCTCGAAGTTCGAGTAGTGAAGCACAGAACCGTGGTCACCAAGGCAGGCGAGCAGGGATTCGGCGAATTCTCGGCGGGGGTCATCTGTCGCTCGATAGATGAACTCTCGATGAGTGGACACGCCGGCAAGCAGTGCTTCCTTTGATTCTACGATGTGGCACGACCACTGGAAGGGAATCACCTGGTAGGGCGAAGTTCCTTCGTACCGCGGGATCTCGGGGGCGATCGTCTCGAAGTCGATCAGATAGAGCGGGTAAGTGAGCTTATCGAGCTCGCCAGAGAGAAGCGGACTGACTTGCGGCTGCCCAGTTAGCAGCGCATCAACGCGCAACTGGTCTGGCCCTTTGAGTTCCTGATCAACCGGAATCTCGCTCGCCCGGGTTACACCGAGGGCACGGAGTTTTTTTTGTCTTGAGTGGTGAAGGCCCGTGAAATAGAGATGATCAGAAGGCAGTTGAGGAAGGCAGTGATCACGAAAGTCGCAACTCCTACAGGAGCTGTTCGGGCAGGGATCGGGGATCGGCAATGCCGCCGAAGACAGCACTTCTCTTTCGAGTGCAATCAATTCAGGTAGCCGTTGTAGCTCATCGTCCACGTCTTCATCGATGGAGACAATTCGGAGCAGACTATCGAGGGAGTCGCCAAACCGAAAGTTGCGGTTCATGTGGATCATCGATGCGCCGACGATCTCAGTCCCGCTTGCGCGAGCTACGAAGACCTGAAAGGCAACATCGACCAAGTGCTTGGCCTTATCGTAGACGGAAGAAGATTTGGCTTCTAAGATCCGCCAGCCACCCGCTTCTCGCTTGAGAACATCAACACGAACCGCGAGGTCTTCGGCAACAAAGGTCGCTTCAAAGATCACGTCGTAACCCTCTCGCATCCTCTCTTGGGTCGCCTCAGCAGCATCGGCGTCGGTCAAGCCGACGTATGGCGCAAGCACACCATCGGGGAAAAGGGTTCTCGCTAATTCGCCGATCTCCTTACCCACCTCCATTCGGCGGCGATCAGAGTCCTTGAGAGGAGGTCTGAGCTCGGGATGACAAGTGGACAGCGAGAGCTTTTTGAGGCAGCTCTGACCTTCGAGATGCCTTGATTTTGTTAAGGCAATCATCCGCGTCGGAGCCCCATAAACTGAGCCATCTGTGTTTCCTGTCCAGAAGCAAAATTGGGACTTAGCCCAAATCGAAGAATGGAGTAGCTAAAGAAAACGATGGCGAGCGCGATCGTGCAGCGATTCACGAGCCGGTCTTCAGTCGCGATTCTGAAGCCTTTGAAGACACCGATCGCGGAAATGATCGCAGAAATGGTGAAGAGCGTGTACAGTAGCGGCCCGATGAAGTTTGCGCTAAAGGCTCCTGCGATGTCGCCGTGGAGCAGGCAAGTCCAGCTCGTTGTCATCCCACAACCCGGACAGGGGCGGTTGAAGAGCAGCACCGATGGACATGGGGGAAGGCCCAACTGTTGGTGGGTTCCGTGACCGTGAGCGTCGGGGTGGAGGTACAGCCCGATCGCCGTGACTGCGAACCAAGCCGAAAACCAGGTCAGTTGCGAGACGCGATCTGTGGGCTTGACGTTGGGGCTAATCCACGCCAAGTGGAACCCCCTCCGGAATCACGCACTCAGGCTGGACCATATTCCCTTCGACGCGTCCGATGCTGAACACGTTGCCATCTTGGGTCAACAATGCGACCAATTTGCTGTCTGGAGGCTCGGCAATTCCCACGATCTGGCCCTCACGAATGCTGCGGACCTTGCGTTCATCAAGGGTGATCTGGGGCATCGGGCCGAGAGCAATTCGAAGCGGGACTAGGTCTGAAAGCGCAGCCTTGTCAAGCGCCACCGCATGGTCGCGAGTAAACACACCGACCCGGGTGCGGTCCAGCCCAACGAGGTAGGCACCGCAGCCAAGCCGACTGCCAAGGTCGTCCGCAAGGGTTCGAATGTAGGTTCCTCCTGAGCACTCGATGCGAATGACGGCCTCGTTTTCCGTACACGACTCGACCTTTAGACTCCCAATATGAATCGTCCTTGGATCTCGGTGAACGACTTGCCCCTGCCTTGCGAGTTCGTAGAGAGGCTTTCCATCCTTCTTGATCGCGCTGAACATGGGCGGGATTTGCTGAATGAGCCCTTTGAACTCGGGCAAGATCTCTTCGAGCGCAGATTCAAGATTCGCGGGCAAGGGACCACCGGGGGTTACTTCACCTTCAGCGTCGAACGTCGTGGTCGACGCCCCAAACCTGACATGGGCGACGTACTCTTTCGGCTCAAGAGGTAGGTATTGAAGAAATCGAGTCGCTGGCCCAATTGCGAGCACGAGCACGCCGGTTGCGAGCGGATCGAGAGTGCCCGAATGTCCGACGCGCTTCGTATGAAAGGCGCGACGAACCCTGTTCACCACATCATGAGACGTGATTCCAATCGGCTTATCTACTACGAGGATGCCAAGCACTGCTTCATTTTGGCCACAAGCAACGCTTCGGCTTCTTCAAGTGAGGCATCAAATGTGCACCCAGCTGCATTTCGGTGGCCACCGCCGCCAAAACTGCGCGTGACCGCGGCAACGTCGTAGTCTCCCCGCGACCTGAGCGAGCATCGAATCTTGCCTGGCTTTGGCTCTCGGAGAATGCCGGCGATCTGAACCGTGTCGATGAAGAGAAGTTCGTTAACAAAACCCTCGGTGTCTTCGTCCTTCGCACCCGCAAACTCAAAATCGGCGTGAGAAAGCTTGCTCCAAGCGATCTGATTCTTTTCGGCAAGACACATGTTGTCAAGGCAATGGCCGAGCAACTTGGCAGATGCGATGGGTTTGCGCTGGAAGACTTCTTCGCAGACCAGGTTGATATCCCCGCCCCGCTCAAGAAGGTAAGCGCTTAGGCTAAGCGCCTCTGGTGTTGTATTTCGGAATCGAAAAGAACCGGTGTCGGTGATGATTCCCGTCAGGAGGCAAGTTGCCATCTCTGCGGTGATCTTGGCCTCTAACTCGATCAACAATCGAGTGAGGATGAGTGCGGTTGCTGGAGCCGAAGTGTCGACAATGCGAAGGTCACCGGGTGCTTCGTGAGGGACGTGGTGATCGATCACCACGAGTCGCGGACACATCTGGAAGAACATCTCCGTGCTACCAAGCCGGTCAGTCGAATCGAGATCCAGAATGATGCCGAGTTCGAATTTCTCCTCGCGAGGTGTCTGTCGGACTCGCGAGATTCCAGGAAGAAACTGCAAATTTCGTGGAGGTGCGTGGTGACAAAGAAGTTCGTTTTCGATTCCAATCTGGTCGAGATACAGGGACATTGCGAGTGCCGAACCCAAAGCATCACCATCTGGATTGAGGTGAGTTCCGATCAATACGGATGAACTCAACCCGAGTTCCCGACGGAAGAGTTCAGCTTTTGTTAAGGTATTTGGCATAAATCGAAAACCGCGGCGCCAATCCGCCCGATGCAGTATATCACCGCAAGAACTGTTCCATCCAGTCGGCATCACTGGGGAATCCTCAGGGCGACTATAGTTAAGGGAGAGATGTCGGCTTTTCGCGATCCACAGGCAGTAGAACGAGCGCGTGAGCGGTTAGAAATTGCAACAGGCATTTCGATCGAACCGGCCTGGGAAGACCTGTTCACGCAGGCGGCAAACCCCGACCAAGGAGCCGTGAACTTTGAGCGTTGGTTAATGGCGACCGGGTCGCCGTCAACGTACTTGATGATGGTCCTTAGCGCACCTCGGCTTGGCCAATTACTCGTGTCGATTCTCGGCGGAAGTCAGCCCCTTGCCGACTCGCTCATCCAAAACCCGGAGCTAGCTTCAATCGTCTTTGATCCCTCTGAACGAGCGCGCAAGCCAACATTCGAAGGGCTTGTTCAAGAAGGGCAGCTGTTGCTGAAAACTGCTTCAAGCCCCTCACATGCGCTCGACCGCCTTCGGTTTCTGAAGCAACGCTGGACGCTAAGCATCGCACTTAACGACCTCGCAGGCACCTGGCCCCAACCTGCGGTTTGGGAGGCGATCTCGGTGCTTGCCCAATCCCTGTGCGAACTCGCATTGGAAGCGGTTTGGAAGGAAGAGGGACCGCCACAAATTCTTGTCATAGGATTCGGCAAGCTGGGTGGAAACGAGCTGAACTACTCGTCAGATATCGATCTCGTCTATGTTGCCCCCGACGGGATTGATGACAAAACAGATCGGAGTCTAACGAAGGTTTGCGAAGCGCATACACGTGCGATCGCGGAGAGAATGGGCAGGGGCCAGCTGTATCGAGTTGACCTCCGGCTCCGCCCATACGGAGGGGCCGGACCGATTCTCAGGACGATGCGCGCATACGAAGCCTATTACGAACTCTACGCTGAACCTTGGGAGATTCAGGCCCTCATGCGGTCAAGGCCGCTCTGCGGTCCGCCCGAGCTGGCCGCCCGGTGGGAGGCGATGAGAGAGCGCTGGTGCTTCCGAGGCAAGTGGGCAGAGAACACAGTGGAGTCGATGCTCGACATGCGTCAAAGGATTGAGGACCTCTCGAACGAGGGCGACCTAAAACGGGGGCGGGGAGGAATTCGAGATGTGGAGTTCCTTGTTCAAATTCTACAGCTACTCCATGGTCAAGAATCAGAGAACTTGCGACGCCGGCCTACTTTGAGCGGACTAGATGCGCTTGAGGAAGCCTCTTATGTCGACCATGCGACGGCAGAACTCCTCCGAGAGGGATACACTTTCCTGCGACAACTTGAACATCGACTCCAGATGGCGGATGATCAGCAAACACATGCTCTGCCCGTGACCGCCGAGGCGCGGCTTGCACTGGCAAAGAGGATGGATGAGCCGGACTGGGCAAGCCTAGATGCGAGGCTGGAGAAGGTGCGACAGGTTGTGGGGAACATCTATATCGAACGGTTTAGAGGAAGAGTCGAATCCGGAAGTGATCGAGCGACAGTGCTTGACCAATTGGGGACAGATGCGATTGCACTTGCCTCTTGGTTTGATGTGCTCGACGAGAAGGATGCCTTTTACGGTGCGTTGCTCTCCAGCGAAGAAAGCCTAGAAAGGGTTTCAAGGTTAATTCGCCGGGCACCGTGGCTGTTGCGATTCTGTCGAGAATCGATTTCACTGACCGAACAAATCGTGAGTGGGGAGATCGAAGAAGGCCACGACTCGACCCGAAGAATTCGAAATCTTGACCCGCACTCTCCTCCCGAGCGAATTGCAAATGCCCTCAAGAATGCGCTTGCTGAAAGGTGCACGCAATGGGCACTGGCTCCGCACGATCAGCTCCAAATCCAACTCGGAGAGTTGTACGAGGCAGCGCTGCACCTCATCGTCGCCCGGCTGGACATCAAGTTTGATGTGTTGGCCCTTGGCAGTTTTGCCTCAAATGATCTTGGCCCGGAGTCTGATCTCGACATGGTGCTTCTCGTCGCAGAGCAGTCGGACCATAAAGACGCAGAGCGAAAGGGGCAAGAGTTCCTCCAGTTTGTCAACCTGCTTCGCCGCAGTGGTGCCCCGATTGAGGTTGACCTGAGATTACGACCTGATGGAGGGAAGGGCCTTCTGGTGAGGAGTTACGAGGCGCTCAAGCAATACGATCTTGAGGGAATGGAAATGTGGGAACGGTTTGCGCTGGGACACGCCCGGTTGCTAAGTGGGTCTGAGCGAAGTCTTGAACTCATTCGACGCTGCACCTACGGTGTGCCTCTGACCCCAGAGCGACTTCGAGAACTTGTTCGGATGAAGCGAAGAATTGAGACCGAAAGAGTTCAACCCTCGCAAGTTCACCGCAATGTAAAGCTTGGACGCGGCGGCTTAAACGACATCGAATGGACGGTGCGGCTGACCGAAATGCGCTATCCCTCAGCTACAAATGCCCTCGCGACTTCCGATTCCGGCGAAAGGATTCGGTCGCTTGTGCATTCAGGACTATTTAACACCGTTGAAGTAGGACAGTTGCTGGAGGCGCGCGAACATCTGATCTCGCTGAGAACCTGGCTGACACTCCAAGGTCTCAAGGATGACCTGCTCCCAGAGAATCCAGATCGACTACAGCGGCTCGCGGAATCAGCGGGCTATCCATCCGGAAATGAGCTCCTTCTGCGATTTCAATCAGTGACGCACGTGGTTCGAGGATTGTTTGAGGGCACACTAGAACGGTTGAAGGCATGACGAATTTTTTCCTCGTTCTTGTCGCCGCGTACTTTACCGGCGCGATTCCCATTGGTGTCTTAGTCGCCCGCAGCAGGGGTGTTGACATCTTGAAATTCGAGAGTGGCAACCCCGGGGCGACGAATGTGGGCCGGGCGCTCGGCCGAACCGCTGGGCTAATCGTCTTCGCTGCGGACGTGTTGAAGGGCCTGCTGCCGACCTTGGCTGCGAGGTACTTGCTAAAGGAAAAGCTCGGTCCCTGCGATCCTCAGCTCCTTTGGGCGGCTGCAGGGATTGCGGCTGTACTGGGCCACACCTTTTCCCCGTTCTTGAAGTTCAAAGGTGGAAAGGGTGTTGCAACTTCTCTCGGAATGACGCTCGGGACTGCACCGTTACCGGCGCTCTCCGGGCTTCTCGCCTTCGCCATTGTCGCCGGCCTGTCAAAATACATTAGCCTTGGCAGCATCATCGCCATGACCGTTGCCTTAATCACGACGATCTTGTACCCAGGGAATTCTCCGCAACTCATTCCGCTCTTTAGTGGTCTGCTTATCCTGGTGATCTATCTTCA
>JBBRHU010000122.1:0-8872 GCA_038222255.1 Fimbriimonadales bacterium
CATTCCAAATTCTCCGATTCCGCAAGCAGGAAATCTGAATACGATGGTCTGTTTCAATAAAACCTTGTAGACTCGGTGGAACTTGGTTCGATCGCTGTCGCTCGCACTGCTCCTGGCCCTGGCAACTTGGGCGCTCTGGCCGCGCACGGCTACGTCGACCGATAGCAAAGGCGCCCCGGCACGATCTACTGAGGGCCGAAAATACACGATCCGAGTTGCTCCCGGGATGTACATGCCTGGTCGGAGACCGATGGACGTCGGCTCACCACTTAAAGGTATGGCGACAGTGGCCAGCGAGTTTGAGAAGCTCTACCCAGACACGCGGATCGAATTCACAGAAGCTCCCGTCGGACAGCGGGAATACCTTGTCACCCAACTTGCCGCAGAGCAAGCTCCCGAGATCTTGAACGTCAACGTCGAGGACGTCTGGCAAGACGTTCAAAAGGGCTGGTATGTGCCGCTTGATTCTTACTTAGAACAACCCAACCCGTTTATCCCCAAGGGCGAGCTCGGAAGCAAGCAGTGGTGGGATCAGTTCAAGTATCAAGCGATCAGCCGAGGCAAGGCTGCTCCCGACAAGAAGATGTACTGCATCACCTACGACATGGTGGAAACGGGAATCTTCTACAACAAGAACATCTTCAAACGGCTCGGGCTCGAAGAACCTAAGGACTGGCCCGACTTCCTCGCCATCCAGCAAAAGCTAAAAGACGCTCATCTGATTCCCCTGCTCGTCGGGAAAGAATCCATTGCCGACTGGGGAATGGACGTCACTTTCGATCAGCTGTACGGGGAGATCATCGCTGGGATCGATCTCACCGAAGACGCAAACCGCGCTGCCTCGATGCCCCACTATCTTGATTGGGACGAGATTGCGTTCCTCTTTAATAAGGGCTTTTTCACAAAACGAGATCCAAGATTCGTCGAGACATTTCGCCTCCTGAAGGCGTGGCGCAGCTACTGGCCGAAGAACCTTTCCACCGAGATGATGAAAATGTTCGTCTCACAACAGGGTGCGATGATGTGGGATGGAAGCTGGGCGGTGAACCGCCTTACCCGCGACCCAGACCTTGCATTTGAGTGGGGAGTCTTCTACCTACCCGCGATTCCGAAGTCGTTCAATCGATATGCCGATGGACATCCCCAGAACGTGATTGGCGGGTCGGGCACGCAACTTGAGGTTACGAATAGCGCGTACGACGACACGCACGACCCAAAGACTTCAGTCAAGTTGAAGCGGGCGATCGCCCTGCTCCAGTACATGACTCTGCCCAAGAACACGACGCTCGTGGTCAACGAAGTGCTCGCCTTCCTCCCCAACATCGTTGGAGCAGAACCACACAAAGAGTTGCTACCGTTCCACAATATCCTCCAGCGAAGAACCGCGCCGACAAAATGGCTCTACACGTTTGACCTTCGATTCAATGAGATTTATCGCCGGATGCTCGATCTCTACTTGAACAACGGATTGAGCGAATCGGAGTTTCTGGATTGGATGGAGACGAACTTGCGAACCGCATCCGAAACAGTTGTCAAGCGCAAAGGCATAGACTTGTCCGCCCTCGAATCAAAGTGGGCAGCAAAGGCAAAGCTGAGAGAGACGATGACGGGGTTTCCAAGTGAAAAATAATCTTCGATCCTCCCTGGTGCCGTATGCAATGCTGCTACCCACCTTCGCGCTGCTCGCGGTTTTCAGCTTGGTGCCGTTTCTGTGGGCGTTCTCGACTTCCTTTTATGACTACGAAGTGGGGGGCGAATCAAAGTTTGTGGGGGGGGCGAACTACCTCGAATATCTTCGCGACCCAACGTTGGTGTCGAGCTTCGGCAACCTGCTCTTCTTGATCGTCTTTCACATCATCATCGTGATGACAGCGCCGCTCTTGATCGCGAAGTTCATCTTCTCACTTCGGTCTGAGCGAGCGAGATATATCTATCGAGTCCTCTTTCTCATTCCCATCGTCGTCCCTGGGGTGGCGAGTTTGATGATTTGGCAGGGGCTGATCTACGGTGACACGGGCTTCTTAAACGAGCTGCTCCGCTTAGCCGGTCGCGAAGACCTGACGCGAGGGTGGCTGACCGACCCGCGAACCGTCATCTGGGCGATCGTGTTCATAGGGTTCCCTTTTGCAGGCGGGATCAACATTCTAATCTACTATGCCGGTCTCACTGGAATTTCCGAGAGCGTCCATGAGGCCGCCGAGCTTGATGGCGCAAAAGGGATGTTGAAGTTCCTTCGGATCGACGTGCCATTGGTGATGAGCCAGATCAAACTGCTGACGATCATGACTGTGATCGGCACGGTCCAGGGGTTTGAAGGGATGTTCATCCTCACGAAAGGCGGCCCCGGATTCAAGACGATGGTGCCCGGCCTCTGGATGTACATGAATGCCTTCAGCTTCCAGCGCATGGGATATGCCTGCGCGATTGGCGTTATCCTCTTTTTGATCATCCTTGGCTTGACGGTTTTGAATATGCGCTACTTCCGGTCCTCCGAAGAATTGAAGGCGGAGGCGAATTGAGACACCGCCGAGCCCAGTTCGGGCTGCACTTCCTGTTGATATCGATTCTTGCTCTGACGTTGATGCCGTTCGTATTCGTCATCAATAACTCGCTTCGAACGAGCTCGGAGATGGATCATTCCTTCTTCGGACTCCCAAAAGCAGCCGTATCAGGGGTGAAATTTACGGCAAGCAAAGTCACGGCCGGAACGGAAACATTTGAGGTGCCGGCCTCTAATGACCGAGATGCAAAATTGGAGCGACTAGGCTACGGAGACGCGATGAAGCGCATCTTCACCCAGCTCGCGCAGGGCTATGCCTACGCCTGGGAAGTGCTGCGACCGTACATGCTCAACACAATCTTTGTGTGTGGTGTGACGGTGGTGGGCGTCGTGCTTGTCGGTTCGGTCTCGGCCTACGTCTTTTCGCTTTGTCAGTTCAAAGGTCGAAAGGTGCTGTTCATGGCCGTGCTTGCCTTCATGATGATCCCCGGAGTGCTGACGCTCGTGCCGAGCTTTCTTTGGGTCAAGAAACTGGGTCTTCTGAACTCGCACTGGGTGCTCATCTTGCCATACATCGCAGGGGGTCAGATCTTTGCGATCTTCCTTTTCAAGAGCTTCTTCGATGGGCTTCCAGGTGAGATGTTCGAATCAGCGCGGATGGATGGCGCAGGCCACTTCAAGCTTTACTGGGGCCTGGTGATGCCCCTGTCGAAGTCAGTCATCGCCGTCGTCGCGATCGTCAACATCTTGGGGACGTGGAACAACTTCTTGTGGCCCTTCATCACCAACTCCGACGCCAAGTACCACGTGGTCTCGTCGGGCCTGTATCTGATGGGGAGGAGCAACGTTTCTGCAAACTACGGCACCATGTTCGCCGCCTACGTCCTCGCGAGCATCCCCCTGCTTGTGCTGTTCCTCTACGCCACCAAGCCGTTTATGTCGGGGGTTACAAGCGGTGCGTTCAAAGCCTGACGAGGTCGGGCACAGAAGGACCCCTTCGATGGCATCCTACATGATCCAAAGTAGTTCAGCGGCTCCCCGGTAAACTCCTAGGCGATGGCGAAGAAGGTTTATCTCACCACGCCGATCTACTATGTCAACAGCGTGCCCCACATCGGGACGACGTTGACGACGGTAGTCGCCGATTTCTGTGCTCGCATCTATCGGATGCAGGGCCACGAGGTCATGTTCTTGACGGGCACCGACGAGAACGGCCTGAAGGTGAAGGAAGCTGCCGAGAAGAACGGTAAGACCGCCAAGCAGCACACCGACGAGACGAGCGCTGAATTTGCTCGAGTGTTCCAAGAGATGAACGTCAGCTACGACGATTTCATCCGCACGACCGAGACTCGACACGTTGTTGCAGCGCAGAGGCTGTTCACGATCCTCCGTGACAACGGCTACATCTTTCAAGACAAATACGAAGGGTGGTACGACGTGTCGTCAGAGACCTTCTTCAAAGAATCTGACCTGATCGATGGCAAGAGCCCAGACGGGAACGAAGTTCGGTGGGTGAGCGAGGACAACTGGTTTTTCCGTCTGAGCGCGTTCCAAGATCGGCTCCTTGAGCACATCGAGGCTAACCCCGACTGGCTGCTTCCCCACGTTCGCAAGAACGAGGTCTTGTCGTTTATCAAACAAGGGCTTCGCGACCTCTGCATCACGCGCAACAATCCTGGATGGGGCATTCCGATGCCGGGCGATGACAGCAAGGTCATCTATGTTTGGTTCGACGCCGTCGTCAACTACCTGACGGCTACGGGATGGCCAGAGGGGGACTGGGACAACATCTGGCCCGCAGATATCCATTGGATGGCGAAGGAAATCTTCACACGGTTCCATGCGACGTTGTGGCCCGCAATGCTCATGGGCGCGGGCCTTCCGCTCCCGAAGACCGTGATCGCGCATGGCTGGTTCAACTTTGGCGATGCCAAGATGAGCAAATCGAAAGGCAACGTCATCGCTCCGTTGGAGTTCGTTGACGAGATCGCAGCCCTGAGCGGGTGCCGAAAAGAGATCGCAGTTGATGTCGTGCGCTTTTCGCTAGCGTCGTTGCTTCCTTATGAGGGAGACACCAATTACACCAAGGAGGAGGTCTACAAGCTTTACAACGTGGACCTTGCTAACGACCTTGGCAACGCGCTCAACCGCACGCTCGCGATGGCTCACAAGTTCGCTGACGGAATCATTCCTGACGCACCCATCGAGGCTGAAGCGCAAGGGGCGATTGACCAAGCACTTGTTTCCTTTGAGTCGGCGATGAAGGTGCTTCGCTTGAACGATGCTCTCGACGCCGCGATGAGCCCGATCCGGTTTGTGAACAAGTACATCGACACTCGCGCCCCGTGGGCACTTGCGAAGACTGGGGACCCAGCGCTCGCCAGCGTTCTAAGGTCGATGATCGCGTGCCTGCGAACCGCGGAGGGGATGCTCAGACCGTTCATACCCACCGTGTGCGACGAAATCGCCGCCCAACTTAACCTTGCTCCAACCGAGACTTGGGCGGAGATCGGACAACCTTCTCACCTCCCCGCTGGTGTAAAGCTAGGTTCGCCTGTGCCGATTTTCCCTCGACTCGACCTGAAAGAAATACAAAAGAAAGCTATGGAACAAACTCCCACCCCAGCCCCAGCCCCTGCCCCTGCTCCTGCTCCTGCACCAGCCGTCGCTCCTGTCGCTGAGGAGCTTATCTCGATCGAGGACTTCGTCAAGGTCAAGCTCAAGGTCGGGCGGGTGCTCGAAGCTGAACCGATCGATGGATCAGATCGACTGCTCAAACTGCAGATCGTGATCGGAGAAGAGAAGCGACAGATCGTTGCCGGGATCAAGAAGAACTACACACCAGAAGATCTCATCGGTCGCCAGGTGATCGTCTGCGTGAACCTAAAACCAGCCAAGCTTCGTGGTGTCGAATCGCAAGGAATGCTCCTCGCCGCAACCGATGCAGAAGGTGGAGCGATCTTATTGCAGCCCGACAAGGAAACCCCCGAAGGCACCGGCGTCAAGTAGTTAGCGTGGGGGAAACAAGGCAAGTGCGGCCGCGCCGTACAGCCCGGCGTCTCCCCCAAAGGGGCTTGGTACTACCTCGTGCTCTTGAAGGTGGGGGGCGAGCCAAGGTGACAAGCCTACTGAGCCCCCGACGACAAGGACGTCTGGGAAGTAGAAATCCCGGACGGCCTTCACGGCGCCGGTGAGGGCTAGGACCGCCATCGCTTTCTGCTCGTCGTCGGGGTGCGGGCTAAGATGGATTCCACCCAGCAGCTCCTCGTATGTCTGGCCGCTGGCCGTCGGGAGGTCGTTCACACGGGGATATTCGCCTCGTCGTCCACACCAGATCTGACCCTCGCGCACGAAACCACAACCGACTCCTGTTCCTAGGGCTAGTGTTGCGACTCGCTGGCCAGCGAACTCTGGTCGGCAAGCGTGCGCCCAGGCCGTCGCATGTCCATCACCGTGGGCGAAGGTTGGGACTCCGAGCGATTTTTCGTCGAAGACGATGCCAATGTGGTCGGGCATCAAATACTCCTTTGCCGTCCAAACTTCGCCGGTGGATGGATCGACAATTCCGCCGGTGCTCACGCCGACTTTGCTCACCCCATACTGCTCGATCTGCTCTTTAATCCATGCGTGCAAGATGGTGCGGTTTTTCGGATTCGGAACTCGTTCGGAGTGCAACAACTCCCAATCGGGGGAGAAGCAAGCAAAACGAAGCCACGTTCCGCCGATATCGACTGCGCCAATATTCGTCGTGTTCTGGCCGGCGGGTAGCAGAGCGGCGGTCGTTTTGTACGGGTCGTTCAGGGTCCCCCCTACCACCACGGCGCTCGCCCCGATTCGGAGAGCCGTTTCGACTTCCCACTTCTGCGAGAACCGCCCTTCGGCAAAGACAGGCCGGTCGGAAATCGCGACGACCTCACGCAGAAGATCAAAATCCGGACCTGGAATTGGCTGCCGCTGATCGGTATAGCCGGAGAGTGTCGTGCTCAAGATATCTGCACCACACGAGAGCGCATACTGTGCGCTTTCGATACTGTCGATATCCGCCATCGAAAGCTTGCCAGCGGAGCGGATCCGCGAGATTAGCTCTACGAGGCTAGACCCACCTGGACGCTGGCGTCCGGTTCCATCGAGAGCGATGACGTCACAACCTGCGGCAAGAAGTTCGGCTACTTCGTGAGCTGTCGGAGTGATGTAGATCGGCGAATCGGAATAGTCTCGCTTGATCAGCCCGATCATCAGCGCTGGCCCTTGCGCTAGACCCGCCTTGATGTTCTCTACCCCCTGCATCCTCAGAACCTTGACGCCCGCGCTTAGGCTTGCGAGTGCGAGCGGCCCAAGCACCTCAGGTGCGTCGGTGGACTCTCCGATTTTGCCTTGGACTGAGGCAATAAGGCGGCAGGATTGGAGAGCTTCTTCGAGCAGGTGCATTGGCATGGGACAAGGAAAAGATACCGAGTTCGGATCAGTCCTCGCTTGGCCCCGGTCCCCGAAAGGTGTCGATCCACTCGTTATCTCCCTTCCCTTCTGAGAACAGCAACGTTTTGCCAAACGCGATCTTCTCCTTCGCTGTGTTTCTTGCGCCGTGCATTCCGGCGAGATAGATCGAGTTCTTTCCGAATTTCTGGTTCAACTCATCCACGGCAGAATTCAACATCGTCCGATCTTCCTCCTCGTCGAAGAGTGAAAAGGTGACCTCTTCTCGCGGTTTGAGTTCGTAGAAGGTGACGCTCACCGCTCGTGGCCGACTGAAATCTCGCCCTTCCCACGCCTCCAGAAAGAAGGCGTTGAGCTTGATCGTGTCCTGCGTGGGCGGGAGCTTCACTCGTGCAGACCAGGCCTTCTCATACGACTTCACCGACACGATCATCTCTTCCGTATAGAGGCCGATCGAACGTAGCCGGGCGCTCGCTTTCTGCAACAGCCGAAGTAAGACCTCTCGGCAACCTTGGTCAGTGCGAAGGTCGGGCGGGAGGACATGAGAATGGCCAAGAGACTTCCGGTCGTGGTGGTCCTCACTCAATACAAATCCGCGCAGGTAGAACCACCAACGCTCTCCCACCACGGAGCCAAAGGCACTCCTGAGTTCGTGTCGATTGGCTCTACACAGGTCTTCAGACGAAAAGATTCCAGACGCATTGAGCCTCGCCGCCATCCGCCGATTGATCCCTGTGAAATCGGTTAGCTTTAGGCCGAGAAGCTTGTGGGGCAAGTCCTTTGCTTCTAGAACCACCAGGCCGTCCGGTTTCTGGATTTCGGTCGCAATTTTCGACAGGAAGGGGTTCGGCGCGATTCCGACCGAGCACTTCATTTGGCTTCCAACGTGGGTTTGAATCGCCGCCTTGATGCGCTTCGCGAGTTGAATGGCGACCTCCGGTGGGCTTTCGGTGCGCAAAAGTCGAAAACGCATCTCGTCGATGCTACAGACCTCTTCAACTGGAAGCACCGTGTCTGCCGCCTTGATGATCGCGTTGTGATAGGCAACGTAAACCTGTGGCCGAGCCCGGACGACCTGAAGGTTAGGGCACTTTTGCTTTGCCTCCCCGATCTGCGTTCCTGTCTTGATCCCGAACGCTTTGGCTTCGTAGCTCGCGGCGATGGCGAAGCTCGTATCCGCATCGACCGGAACCACGATCGTAGGCTTGCCGCGCAACTCCGGCCGCTCTTGCTGTTCACACGACGCGAAATACGCGTTTAGGTCCAGGAAGAGGTAGCGAAGCGGTCTTTCTTGCGATTCTATTGGTAGATATTCGTCTACCATCTCTGAAGTATAGCGTAATTGCAGTCAGCATGGAATTGTCTGATCACATCCGGCAACTGAGCTGCCCTTACCGGAAGCGAAGGCTAAATCTTGGATGCGAGCGAAGGGCCCTAACTCTTCTTCCATTTCAAAATCTGGTGATTCTCGGTGTCGGCGATGATCAGTGAGCCATCTGCGAGGAGGGCGACGCAGTGGGGGCGGTTGAGTTCTAGAGCGGGTTCGGCGCGGCTCGCGCCCTTCTTGCCGCTACCGAGGATTCGGGTCACGCGTCCTGTTGCTGGGGAATAAACACGGATGGAATGTGCCTCTGTATCGGCGATATACACACTTCCATCCTTACCAACGGCGAGGCCCTTCGGCCCGGAAAGTTTGAGATCGAGGGCTCGGGCGTCGATTGCCGTTGAACTCCCGCCCCCAACTACCCGTTGAACAGTGCTGCCGATCTTCATCAGGGCATTCCCCTCTCGTAGCGCGAGCCAAAGCGTGCCGTCCGGTCCAAATGCAATCGCTCTCGGCCCGGCCAGACTGGCACTCTCCCGAGCCGTGCCATCGGGGGAAGTTGTTCGTGCACCATTCCCCACCCAAGTCGAGATCCTTTGCGTGTGCATATCAAT
>JBBRHU010000123.1:0-8871 GCA_038222255.1 Fimbriimonadales bacterium
ATTTCGACTGCAATGCGATCCTTCGGCATCACATTTGCGACCGACTGGGTGAATATATTCGGCCGTTCTTGGTCCAGAAGTGCGGCTGCCTGACCGTTGTTCTTTGCCGTTTCGTAGATTGTGCGAGCCTCATCGCGAGACTTGATCTTGCCGACGATGAACCGGTCGCCGATCCTCATTCGCATACTGTCAACCGCGGCGTCATTGGGGAGTGGGAAGGTGTAGATCGCTTCGATCGGCTTGTCGGAGGGATTTAGAAAGACTTGAGTGATCGTCACTCTCGCCCCAAAACCAGAGATGTCTCCACGGACAATCGTCTTCTCGACCGCCATCATCGTTTCGATGCCCGACCGATCAGGATCCGCAAACCGCAAACATCCAGCCTCAGCAGGATTTTTAGAATATCGCGTGATCTCTTGTGGAGTCGCCTTGGGAAGACTCATTGAGAGAAAGGAATCGGTGAGTTTCTTCGACAGATTCTCTCGCTTGCCTTGGTTAATTTTAGTCGTTGGCTTGGCGTGCCAAGCCGCCAGCGCGACGGCTGTGGTCAGCGCCAGGAGTGAAAAGCCAGTGATAGCACGCATGTCACTAGGTGTCCGGCCCGCCCAAGCCCGTTCAAACTTTTTCGTTTTTGATTTCGGAGGTATAATTTGTCTTCGTTTTGGGGAATTAGCTCAGCTGGGAGAGCGCTTCCATGGCATGGAAGAGGTCAGGGGTTCGAGCCCCCTATTCTCCACCAATCTACAGATTTCGCAAATACAACCGCTTTGTCTGTAGATTCTCCTTCTTGTGGGATTTCGGAAATAACCGTATTTAGCATCAAATCAAAGAACTCGTGAAGCTCAACTTCGAGCTTCCCATCCCTCCAAACCGAGTTCGAACACAGATATCCGATGAGTTCCCGCTTTTGGTTCGGGTTGGCGTTTTTGAACCTAGAATGAGCGGTTGAGGCTAGTTCGAACAATCTCATTGTTTGGTCTACAGAAGCTGTCCCGACTCGGTCAATTGCGGCGAGTTGGATCTTAAGGTCGTTGCCTTCGGATTCCCATTTAGTTCTGGTGGATCGATAGAAGTCCAGGGCGATGTCGCCTGAAAGCTTGTCCAAATAGAGTTGCTCAAGTCGCCTTTCGATGCTTGCGATTGACTTTGCGAGGTCCCGTTCATGGACGGCTCTCCGAGCATGTCTGTCCATGTCCGCCTGGGCAAGTCCTTCGGAAATCCAACTCATCGCAAACTCGGGGATCTGCAACTGGCGCAACAGGCAACAAAATGCTTCGGTGATTTTGGTTTCGGAAATGTATGGCCGTCCGCAAATCTCTCGTTTACGTCCTGTGCAGTGATAGTAAACATATATGCCTTTCTTGAGCTCACCCGTTAGTAGCTCACCGCATGCGCACCGGACGAGTCCACGATATGCAAAATCTTTTCCACCAAATCCCGTGTTTGTGGCTCTCCCTTCGCGAACATCCTGAACCCGTTTCCATACTTTAAGAGTTACAAGCGGATCGTGTACGCCAACGGACTCCTTTCCTTGCCATCGGATAATCCCACAATACGCCGGGTGTTTGAGAATCTTTTCTATGGAGGTCCTCACCAACGGTTTGCCCTTCTTGGTTGTGAGGCCATTACTGTGAGCCCATTTGATCAGGGTGTCGTAGCTTTCAAGTCCTGAAGCATATCGTTCAAACATCTCTTTGAGCAGGTGAGCACGTGCAGGGTCGGGAACAATCGTCTTTCGCTTTGTACCGGGCTCGATGGTGTTGAGATATCCAAGCGGGGCGTGAGTGGGATAGATTCCTTGGGCCGCCTTTTCGTTGAGTCCCTTGCGAATCTCTTCAGAGAGGTTGTCCACATAGTTCTTAGCCATGAGCACACGGATCCCGTGCATGAACTTGTCTTGGCTCTTGGATGACTCACCTATGACCATGCCGTCTTTGACAAAGTGAAGCTCCACCCCAAGATGGTCCACCTTCACGTAATCCGCGAAGTTTCGGTACAGGCGATCAACTTTTTCGACGAAGATCACATGCCCAGGAGAGTTTTCAAGAAACTTGAGCATGGAGCCGAATGCTTTGCGCCCTGATTGCTTAGCGGTCTCCGCTTCCGTGAACTCTTTGACTATGTCAACCTGTTTCTCCGCTGCGTATGCACGCAGGAGCCTTAGCTGAGCATCAACGCTGAAACCTTCCGCTTCTTGCTCCTTGGAGCTCACCCGCGCGTAGATGACGGCCTTCGTTCTGGTCGCGATGGTTTTCTTCATTCAATTCTCCGGCGATTACACATTGATACGGGTAAGCACGAGTCATCTTTTTCCAGTTTGTTCATTCCAGTCTTTGCCGCTTTGACCTGAAGCTTTACCAACGCTGAGTCGAGGAGGCTTGCAACGCGTTCTTCTTCGAGCCCCGTGCGAAGCGCAATCTCCTTTTTGTTCACGCCTTCAGCGGCTAAGCCCAGAATTTGATACTCCATTACTTTAAGCCGTTTGGGTGAATGCATGATGCGGCCTGCGGGACCGTAAAGGGGCAGTTGAGATTCAATACGACGAATCATGGGTTCGGCAAGCCTTGCCGCCTCTTGAACGCTTCCCGCTTTCAGTTTTCGAGTTGCCCTGGCTAGTAGAGCATGCGCGTTGGTAAGGGTCGTTTCAAAGTACCTTGCAATTTGCACGTAGTTTGCTCCATCAAGCGTGTGCTTCAGAGTTGCGAGTTCCCTTGGTGTAAGACTTGCGACGCCGTCAACCTTTCCTGTTCGGTATCGCTCGGCTCCACGAAGGACGTCAACCCGTTTGGGAATATCATCCCACACGAACTTGACCTGCAAGTATTTGACTTCCTCACCCGCAAACACATCGATTCGCTCAATGGCAAGGTGCAGGGCCTCCCTTCTCTCTGAGTCACTAAGATACGCCCACACCTTCGTAAATTTGGACAAAGACTTCTTTGCCGCAATTATTTGGTCAGCTCTTTCATGGGAAAGGTTGAGTTGTTTTTCAAGCTCATGAAGCTCTTTCTCAAGGGCCGTTTGAGAGCACTCAAGCTCAGACATTTTCTTTCTGGCTTGAGGTTGGGATATGACTCCGCCCGCGATACTATCGATAATCTTGTCGGTCTGCTTTTCAACTTCTGCCTTTGCGGTCCGAATTTCAACTGTCCGCCTCCGAATCTGGTCATCTTGTCCACGGATGAGAGATTCAATTTGACTCTCGATTTCATTCAGGAATGCTGGGCTAGCAGCTAGGTGAGCAAGCTCGGCCACGACGAGCTCTTCGAGCGGCTTTGCCGAAATGTATACGTGGGAGCTATTTCTTGAGGGGCCAAACCCTAGGCATCGGTAGCCCGGAGATTCGGTGTGGAAGCTACCTTGAAGTTTGCCTCCACAATGCCCGCAATATACGATGCCGCTAAACAGCCGGAAAGGCTGGGTGCAGGCAACTCCCTTGAGTCTCTTGCGATTCCTTGCAAGCCTCCCTTGAATTTGTGAAAGTACAGACTCATCATAAAACCTGGCGAGAATGTGGAGACCTTTTCCAAGCGATCCGTCCGGCTGTCTAACCAAGCCAGCGTGGGTCGGATTGACGAGGACAAGGTTGACGGTGTTTGCTCGCCATTTGCCGACTGACTTCTTATGGGGAACCTTCTCTAAGTTCAAAGTTTCCGCTATTGCCTGTTCACTGCTTCCAGACAGATACATCTCCTTGATGCGGATGACTACAGCTTGCTCAGATGGAATTGGAACAATATTGGCTTTGCGTCCCGCAGCTTCAGTTAGAGCTTCTCTTCGCCATCCGAAAGGTATCGTTCCCAGGTAAAAGCCTTGCTCGCGCTTTAGGTCCAGATTTCGCTTTATGTTGTCACAAATCTGGTGCCGTTGGAGCTCCGCTACTCCGGCAAGGATGCCTTGAGTGAATTGCCCGATGCTTGAAGTATCAAATGTGTCGGCCGCTAAGATGAATTCGATTCCCCTAGGTTTCATCACCTCGGCGTACAAACCCATGTGACCAAGGAGGTCCCTATAGATTCGGTCGAGTCGAAAGGCGGCAACATGCGAGAACTCCCCTTTGCGAAGCCCGTCCAGCATTGCAGAGAGTCCTTTTCGGTCGCCAGTCCTTCTCTCGGTCGCCCATGGTTTAGGACCAGATCCTCCGCTTTTCCCCTCATCGCTAAATTCGACATACGTGTAGCGATCCTTGCCAAACACCTCGTCGAGCTTTTTCTTAACCATGATTGGTTGCGAATCCATGGACATTCCTTCCTCAGCCTGGATGTTGGTTGAGACCCGAGAGTAGATTGCGACATGTGGGATTGCCATCAGACGTCCTCCACGAACAGAGAATTCTGAGGTGTCTCGGCTTTTAAACACATCTCAATTTTAGCATGTTTAACAGATGTCTCAAGAGTTACATGTTTTTGTTCAATAACAGGTTCAATGACTCCCGAGAAATGTTGGCTTTGACCAGTGCGAACTGCCGCGCGAGCGATTAGGCGGGCAAAAGCTTGGACAGAGTCAGCCTTTGTTTGAGGTGAGTAAATCGTTGGATGAACGGGCTTTTTTGGCATGTTGCTCCGTGACCGGAAGCTCCGACAGAAGCAGGAAAAAGCGAATGACGCGCTTTTTGCATTCAGAGCTGTAAACTCTCTGCGAAGGCGAGTCTTGGGTTTCTGCGTTCTTAAACTGATCCGGCACCCATTGATCATTTAGCTATAAATAATTCGGAGGTCAGTTGGAAAGTAAAAATCCGAAATCACAGCCAAAGTTGCAGGCACCGCCCCTTGTCCAGGAAGCTGACGAGTTACGATTCCGCTCAAACCATGTATCGGTCAAAGCACATGATCATGCTGGGCTCGCTTATCTTTTCGAGCTGATCCTGACCGACCCAATTCACTCAGCTGTTTCGGAGCGGCTAATGTTAATTTTTAAGTCAGCGGCATCGATGAGGGAAAATTGTTTCGAGCTTTCTGAACTGCTGACACAAGAAGCCAAGGACCTTCACATTCATCCGGTCCTCCTTGCTTCAGCCATGATTTGGTGGGGTCACGAATCCGATGTTGCCGATAACGAGACCGTCGGAAGCGCGGACTGGCAGTTATTCCCACTCAATACTCGCAACCTTCGGCGAGATCTGCGAGCCGAGTGCAAAGTGCTGGGAGACGAAATAGATGCGATTTTCAGAGGCTCAGGAATTGACCCGGACTCGGCGATTCAGCTTGTCCTCCAGAAATGTAAGGCGCTGGAAAGCGCCCTGATTACGCTTCTGAAGAGCATCCATGGACACCAGGGCAAGCGCAAGAGGCTATTCTATGCCAGCTCCAAGACCGAAATTCGGGCGTACTATCTCACCCGGGTCAGGAAACTCCGTACAGACTCACCTGAACTACATTCGCTTTTGGACCAAGCTGGTGAGAAGTTTGATTGGAGGCAAAGGGACGACCGACTGAGGGCTCAAAAGAAGATCCACGATTGGGCACGTGCCTTTGAAACCCTCGTCGATGCTCTAATGCTTGACCTTGGCTTTCGGCGACAGAAACGGACTTACATTTGCCTAGACGACTGAGCTCATGGGACAGTCAACCAAAATGTCATCAGTGTCGATCAGTTTGAGAGCTTTGTCATATTCAGAAACGGCTTTGGCTTTCGCTGGCGGCTCTCTCTTTGCAAGACCTTCGACCACATTGCATTCAGACAGTATCTTCTGATCTGGCTGCTCATCAGGTTCTTGTTTCAGTTCCAGCTCAACCTTCCTCATCTACGCTAGTTCTTATATTGTCGTGAAGTTGTCGGTACTGTGAATTGTCTAATGATTCGAGCTACCTAGCAAGCTTGGCCAGTTCAGACCTAGCCATGACGCCCGTGGCGCGATTCGCTCCGACTGAATCCAGTGCAAACTGAAGCCAAGTCCTTGCCTCTGGTAAGCGGCCAAGTCTCGCGAACAGTTTGCCAATATCGATGCTTAAGTTAGTTCGCTCAAGAATTTTGGATCTACATTCACCAAGGAGTCTTCCAGCGTCGCCGGGAACCTGCCAAGACTCGATCAGGCCCAAAGAAGCCGAGTGACCCCACTCAGACACCGTCAAGAATCTCGCCGAACGGATGCTGTGCATTTCTGTAGCCTTCAGTGCTCGTTCGTAGAGCGCAACTACTGTCTCATCAAGTTTTGTTACTCTCGCGATGAGAGTTTCGACCGCTCTAAGTCGTTCACTTCTGGCACGCTCGGCATCTAGTAAGGGATTCGCGATTCTGATTGTTACAGACTCGGCTGCAACTGGAACGCTATCAGTGCAAACTGCAACGACGTCGAGTAGGTGTGTCCCGGTCGGAACATAACTCCCATCTTCGCGGAAAGTATCGGGGTCTTGGCTTTGAACCGCGATGAGTCGGCCACCTAGGAAGAACCGGAACTCCTTTAACGCCAGTTTGGAAAGGCTACGAACTTTCACCGTGGCAAATGATGTGTTGCCTTCGATTGCCACCGTTCCCTCCGGCGCGTCGATCTGCAATCGAGCAGGAATCCATATCTTGCTCATCGTCAGAGGACCATATTTGTTTGCTTCGAGCCGTTGGACCGTAAAGAATTCGTGATATCCGGGCACCAGCCGTCTTGCATCGATCCTAAACTTTCCCGACATGGACCGTCCCAAGAATTTTTGGCAGTAAAACACGAAGAGGTCTGCTCCAGATTCGGCACCGACGAACTGATCGACCATCTGGACCGGAAATGGCTTGATGGACGAATCCCTCTGGAAAGTGTAGTGTCCAATCCGTCTAGTACCCGCAAAGTATTGGACCTCTGCCTCTGGATCTAGGAATGTGAACTTGGCAACGGGGACGGGGGCCCTTGTGGTTCCAAAGCTGTGTTGAAGAATCTTCCCCGACGACTCGAGTGAAAATTCTAAGTATGGGCTGATCCCCAGCACATCAGGCTGGATTTCCACTTCACCCTCACCAGCGAATGTGGCTTCTGGAGACCGGACACGAATTCTTGGGCCTGGGACCACTGCAATCGGGCAGGGCTCGCGCTCCAAGCCTTCAGCAAGCCAGCAAGCAGGCGATTACGCGTGCAAGCTCATGACAAAGGTGCATGTAGCCAGTAGTGTTGACCTATCGTCCCTTAATAGGTTGCTTGACTTCAAGCAATTCGATGGGGTGGCCGACTCAAGAGAGCGAAGCCCCCGGTGCTCCAAGCTAGCAAGGCGCGGCAGCTCATCGATTCGATTGACACCACGACTCTTGTCGGATTGCGAGACCGAGCAATATTCGCCGTCATGGTTTTCAGCTTTGCCCTAGTGGGAGCTGTCGTCGGCATGAACAAAGAGGACTACTTCCAGAATGGCAAACGGTGGTGGTTTAGGCTTCGCGAGAAGGGAGGGAAGTGGCACGAAGTTCCCACCCGCGACAACGCCGGAGCCTATTTGGACGCTTACCTGAAAGCTGCCACATTTGAGGGTTGGGGCAAGAAGGCTCCAATATTCCGAACCCTCTCGCGTGTTAAGAGCTTTACGGAGGCAAGAATGACGCGAACCGATGTGCTCAGGATGGTGAAAAGGCGAGCCAATGAAGCTCATCTCCCAGATTCGACTTGTTGTCACACTTTTCGAGCAACGGGAATCACTGCCTATTTCGAAAATGGAGGCACCATTGAGAATGCACAAGCCATAGCAGCGCATGAAGCGCCGAGGACCAAGAAGCTCTACGACCGGACCAGCGATGAAATCACCCTGGACGAGATCGAATGCATCCTCATTTAGCTTAGCCAACACACTTTGGCTAATAGCCGAACAGCCACAAAATCCCTCTCCGCATACTCGCACAGTAGACTGAAGGCGTTAGATGTGGTTGCATCTAGCTTGCTTGAACTCGTTATCATAGCCTCATGCTCGAAATCAGAAATGGACTGACTGCCTACCATTCCGCTGTATTCGCCGAGCAGCTGACGATTCGACACGCCAGCGATGACCTAGCGAAGCTAGGAGCGTCACTCTTGAACGCTTCGGTTGATCTGAACCCTCATCAAGTTGACGCAGCACTTTTCGCCTTTCGATCACCGCTGTCTCGCGGCGCAATTCTGGCGGACGAAGTTGGCTTAGGCAAGACGATTGAAGCGGGCCTCATTCTCAGCCAGCTTTGGGCAGAGAGAAAGCGTCGAATTCTTGTAATCGCTCCGACAATTCTTCGAAAGCAATGGGCTCAGGAACTAGAAGACAAGTTTCACATCGAAAGCCTGGTCGTTGATGGTAAGGAGTTCAACGCGAGAAGAAAGGCCGGACTGGCCCCGCTTGAACCGGAGGACAGAGTTGTCATTGCTTCATACAACTTTGTTTGGTCGAAAGAGTCAGAGGTGTCAAGAGTGCCATGGGATCTTGTGGTCGTTGATGAGGCGCATCGACTCAGGAACGTCTGGAAACCTTCAAACAAGATTGCGAGTTCGATTCGTCGAAGTATTGGGAACCGCCCGCTCTTGCTTCTAACGGCGACTCCTTTGCAGAACAGCCTGCTCGAATTGTTCGGGCTCGTCAGCTTCATCGACCCTCACCTGTTCGGAAACTTGGAGGCGTTTCGTTCGCGGTACATGCGGGGCAGTACGGAAGATCGACAGCTTGCCGATCTCCGTCAACGGTTGCGACCGATTTGCCAGAGGACGCTTAGAAGGCAAGTGATAGAGTACGTCAGGTTTACAAACAGAATACCGATCACTCAAGACTTCACACCGACCGATGACGAAACGCGACTTTATGAATTGGTCTCGGACTACCTGCAGCGGGAAGAGCTTCACGCGCTTCCATCGAGTCAGAGGCAATTGATGACGCTAATCCTGAGAAAACTACTCTCATCGTCGAGCTATGCAATTTCAGGCACACTTCAAGTGCTTGCAGATCG
>JBBRHU010000124.1:0-8851 GCA_038222255.1 Fimbriimonadales bacterium
TTACTCTCAACATCAACGACCCTGGTGCGTGGACCGCTGAGCCTAAAGTCGGTCACGGGCTTCACGCTTTGGCTCAACGCGTGGGTAACAATTGCCCATGCAGTGGTGATATTTTCCCCACTGTATGATGTAGTTACAACGAGGGTGATCGGGCTAGAAGCTGCAGTTTCCCATGCCGCTCACCCTGCGCTCATGATCATGACGCCTTGGAGTGCGCTCATCGGATGGCGTCGCTACCGTCAAGGAATTCTCATTCGAAACGGCGAGACCAAGGTCATCGGGATCGGCACTGCTCTGCGCGTCTGCGTGTTGACTGTGATCAGTTTCAGCCTCGCCTTCCTGGTGAAAGAAGCGAGTGTCAGTGCGGTCGCGGCTGGATTGGTTGTGGCGGTCGGTGCGGAATGCTTGTTCATTCACATCGTCAGCACACGAATCATCCGAAGTCGAGTTTGGGATGGCTCGGAGACCGACGATCACTCCATCTCGCTCGGCCAACTGTTGAAATTCCACCTCCCGCTCACGGCCACGACGATGGTGAAGCTGATGACCGGGCTAATCATCGGCGCTGGATTGGCTCGAACCCTCGACGGAACCCACGCAGTCGCAGGTTTCCAGGTCGCTGGAACCGTGATCTTCTTGTTCCGTGCGATGGCGTTTTGCCTCCCGGAGGTCGTGATTGCGCTCTATCGAGAGAAGACTGACCGGGCGTTGCTGAAGCGTTTTTGCTTGAGAGTTGGCTTGTTCGCGTCTGGCGCGTTAGCGATTCTCGCCCTGAGCGGCCTCGACCTAATTTTGTTTAGTAAGGTCTTCGGAGCGTCACCTGACCTTGTGCCGGTAGCACACCTCATGCTGGTTGCGATGCTCTTCACGCCTTTCCTGGATGCAGTTCAGGCTTACGTGCGAGGAGTTTTGACCGCCCATCGCCTGACGCTATCTCGAATGACGGCGGTAGCCGTGAGCACGACGCTCCTTGTTTTGGTGGTGGCGATCGCGGTCCGACTCAAGTGGAGTCCCGCCCCGCTCGCCGGAGTTTCGCTCGGCACCGCGCTACTCGCTGAGTTCGGCGTCCTCGCTTGGTCCTGGGGAAAATCTCCGCGCCGCGACGACCTTGTCCGATAGATCAGAAACAAATCCCCCTATCGAACGGCAGCCCTTAATAGGCTAACGAAAACGAGCCGCCAAGACCGTCCCAGTTGAGGAGACATCCGGACAGAACATCACGTCCGAGAAGGACTTGGAAGCCTTGGGACTGTAGCTCGCTACAGATGACCGGCATATATTCATGCTTGAGTGGGTGTTGGGTTACGTGAGCAAACACCGTCAAGCCGACATCATATTGATCCAGCATTACTGGATTGCCCGATGTGCTGGGAGTCTGAACTGAAACGCTGCCGGTAGGTGTCAGATTCAGTGCCTTGAGTACAGTTGGATCAACACAGGTGCTGCTCGCGCCAGTATCGATCATCATGCTGACGCGCACTCCGTTCGGCGGATTTCCACCGCTAGCAACGATTGCATCGTGTCGGCCCTTGCTGATTTCGACCATGCCCAGAATCAGGAGCGAGCCGTTCGGAGCTACTTGGCGTGTAACGTAGGGCATGGCATGATAAATCGAGAAATAAACTGGACTTGTTCGCTGCACAGAATCTGCTTTACAAGAAACGGTTCGAGGCCAAATTTCTCATAGCCCTGTTTGATTGCATCCTCGTAGGCAAAATAGACGCCCACAAGATCCACGCCGTGAATGAGCGCAAACTTTCCCTCTTCTAAGAGCAACTCTGGAAGTTTCGCCTTGTAAGTTTCAATTTCACGATCTAACGACATGGCAGGTGCGGCAATCAAAGTATAAGCAAAAGCGCGAAGAACCAGTATATGTCGACGCAATTTCGAGACGAAAAAGTTTCCCCGGTACTAACTCAGACCACCCGATCTAGATAGGCGGGCTAGTCCAACGAGCTAAGATCGCCGATTTCCTCTTTCACTGCCTGTTGATTTTCGAGGGAGTTTTCGGACTTTCAAGCCCGACGTTCAATGCAGTCTCTGCGCGGATTGCGAACCTATGGATGAGAAAGCCATGTTCGGAAATGACCACCGACGGTGTCCTGACCCAATCGGAACCCAACTCGAGACGGGCCTCCTGGAGGGGAAAGGTAAACTACTCGCTTACGGCCCCCTTATGGATCAGAGCCACATCCGCAATTTTTGTATCATTGCCCACATTGACCACGGCAAGTCGACGCTCGCTGACCGACTCATCGAGCGATGCGGAGCCGTGCGCGGCACAGCGCAAGAGCAGATGTTGGACTCGATGGATATTGAGCGAGAGCGCGGGATTACCATCAAAATGGCGGCAGTTCGATTGAACTACGTCGCGAAAGATGGTCAAACTTACGAGCTCAATCTGATCGATACGCCCGGCCACGTCGACTTCACCTACGAAGTTTCCCGTGCGCTTGCTGCCTGTGAAGGTGCCTTGCTCATTGTGGACGCGAGCCAAGGCGTCGAAGCGCAGACCATTGCCAATGCAAACATGGCGATGAACCAGAACCTCGAGATTGTGCCGATCATCAACAAGATCGACCTACCGCACGCAGACATTCAGCGAGCGCGAGAAGAGATTGAGCAGGCAGTTGCGATTGATGCTTCCGATGCGATCCCTTGTTCGGCAAAGGCGGGAATTGGCATCGATGAAATCCTGGAAGCGGTCGTCGCTCGCATTCCCTGTCCGACCGGAAATCCAGACGCTCCTACTCGCGCCCTGATTTACGACTCCCACTTTGATCAAGACCAAGGTGCGGTTGCCTATGTCCGTGTGAAGGATGGCCGAATCAAGAAGGGCGACAAGATTCGAATGATGAACACCGGCTCGGTGTTTGACGTCGACTCCACCGGAACCTTCACCCCTTCACTCGTCGTGAACGATGGCCTCGAAACGGGCGAAGTTGGATTCGTCACAGCTGCGATGAAGAGCATAGGTGACGCCCAAGTCGGCGATACGATCACCCTGCAAAACAACATCGCGCCGGAAGCACTCGAAGGGTATCGAAAAGCCCTTAGTATGGTTTTCTGCGGCCTCTATCCCACCGACGGGGACCAATACAACGACCTGCGCGATGGCATTGAGAAGCTCCGATTGAACGATGCGTCGCTTCAATACGAGCCCGACACCTCGGCCGCGCTCGGTTTTGGATTCCGATGTGGATTCCTCGGGCTGCTCCACATGGAGATCGCTCGTGAGAGACTTGAGCGAGAGTTCGGCCTCGACCTTATCCTTACCGCCCCTTCGGTGGACTATCTTGTGACCCGCAAGAGCCTGGTTAAGGAGCACATCTCCAACCCCGCAGACTTTCCTGATCCCAACTTCATTGAGATGATCGAAGAGCCGACGGTCACCGCCACCATCATGGTTCCGGTTGAGTATGTCGGCGCGGTTATGACGCTCTGTCAGGAGCGACGTGGGACCTATCGACGTACGGAATATCCAACCCCGCAGCGTGTGATCTTGCACTACACCCTGCCGCTTGGTGAAATCCTTCTAGATTTCTTTGATAAGCTGAAGTCGAATACTCGAGGTTACGCCTCGTTCGACTACGATCTTTCGGATTATCAGCCGTCGACGCTAGTGAAGGTAGACATCTTGCTGAACGGCGACCCCGTGGACGCCCTCTCATTCATCGTCCACAAAGACTTTGCCTACACGCGAGGCAAGGCGATGGTTGAGCAGCTTAGAAAGGTTGTCCCTCGCCAGCAATACGAGGTGCGAGTTCAAGCTGCGATTGGAGCAAAGATCATCGCCGCCGACACCATCAAGCCGTTCCGAAAGAACGTCATTGCCAAGTGTTACGGTGGAGACATCTCCCGAAAGCGAAAGCTCCTTGAGAAGCAGAAAGAAGGAAAGAAGCGCATGAAGCAGATCGGCTCAATCGAACTTCCGACCGAAGCGTTCCTCAGCGTCCTCAAGGTTGCTGAGTAACGCACTTTTCGTGACACCTCGGTGTCGAGTAAAGTGGGTGCATGCCCTCGCTTCGCGACTACGAGAGCCTCGCGCCATTCAGCATCGAGGAATTGGTTGATGCTGTCAACAGTTTGACGCGCGACAGTCCGCGGCTCAAAGTCAGTCTCCGCACCATCCGATTCTATATTTCGCGCGACTTGCTTCCTCGGCCCCTCGGCGCTCCAAAGGTGGCTCGGTATGGAATGGAGCATCTCTTGCGAACGGTTGCTTATCGTTGTATGCAAGAATCCGGTAGATCTCTTGAGGAATCCAAGCGAGAGATGGACCTTGTCATTCGAAACATTCCCGAGGCGATTGAGCACGTGGAGATGTTGCTTCATCGGCCAGTGTTGAGCGTTATTGAATCTTCCGTGCATCGATCTTTGAGCTTGCAACCCAGAGTTGCCCGCCTTCCGGTCCAGGAAACCGTCACAAAAATTCGACTCACACCTTCCGCCGTGCTCGAACACTCGGGCGAGAGCGGCGATATTGAAGACCTGAAAGAAGCCTTAGCCGCGCTGGAAGCACATATTGAGAATTTAGAAAACATCACTTGACATTAAACGACATGTAGTGTAAAGTAAATAGCAACCATGTCCAATCAGACCACAGGAACCGTCGGACCATTCTCATTCACGCTCATCGCCCACGCCGGTCCAGAAGGTCGGTTGCTGCTGCTGAAGGCGACGGCCGCTCCCCTGAGCGGCTCCTCCCAGATGAAGCCCAGGCTGAATCTGTCCATCGTGATCGATCGAAGTGGATCGATGGAGGGAGCGAAGCTCGAAATCACTCGAACCGCAGCCGCAGACTTTCTACGGAGTCTCTCGCCGGTTGACCGGGTCGGCGTTGTCGTTTATGACGACGATGTTTCGGTGCTCTCCCCACTGTCCGCTCCCAGCTCTGCGGTGATCGATCGAGTCGCAGCGATTGTCTCTAGAGGAAGCACCAATCTTTATGGAGGTTGGGTGTTGGGTGCAAAGCTATTGCCACGGGGTGGGCGGGTGATTCTTCTTTCTGATGGCCAGGCGAACGTCGGACCCTACACGGATGCAGCTTCGCTGTCTCAGCACGCGTCCATCTCGTTCGAGAAGTATAAGATTACGACGACCACGATCGGTGTGGGCGACGATTACGACGAGAGCCTGATGGCAGGCATGGCGCGAGCGGGGGGAGGAAACCACTACTTCGCTTCAAATGCAAGTGCGATCCGCGATTCCTTCAGCCAAGAGCGTTACTCGGCGGGGTCCGTCGTGGCCGGGTTCGCTTCCGTGCGACACCGAAACACCACCGTTTCGCTCGGTCACTTTTGGGGTGGAGAAACGAAGCAAATCGTTCTTGAAGATCCTGACCTATCGGCGGCGCTCACGCTTCGATTCACGATTCCCGGAGACTCGGGACACCAAACGGTAGTGCTTGACCTCCCGACCATGTTTGGGTTTTCAGCAGAAGCGACGCTAGAGTTTTTGACACAGCAAGCGGCAGCCCTTGAGGTGAGAGCAGGAGAAGTCCGAAATCCCGAAACTGCACAAGTTATCGGTGCGTGCATTCGCGAGTTGCTGCTAAAGTTTCTCGCCCACCAACTGGCAGATTCGGACAGCGCGCGAACGGTGATCAGTCGGTTGAGAGCTTCGAAAGAGCGGCTGGAGGTTCTTGCTCAGCGCTACACCGAAGGGGAAGCCCTCGTCCACAGAAAGCGAAGCATGCAGTCCAGCCACAACATCCGCAACCGTGCCCAGGCGTATTCGTCGTTCGACGACGAAGCAGAGACTGTCGCGATGGACTATGCCGTCGCAATGTCCCAAATCCCACAAAGGGAAGCTCTCGTAGATCAAGAAGCGTTCCGCGCCGTGCCAGTGGAGACGTGGAAAAAGTGGCGGGCAATTCCGATTCAGAGCGATGATAGCGTCCTCCACGTGGGAATGCAGAATCCAAAGGATGGATTCACAATCGCCGAAATCGAAGGCGCCATCGGCAAACCTGTGCGGGCAGTTCCGCTATCCGAAACCGAAATCATGAAGGGGTTGTCCGGGTTGTGAATTCTACGAGTTGCCTGTATAATTCCTCTGGCTTTGAAGAGAGCCGCCGGGTCCGCGGGAAGGGTTTAACCCACTTCAGCTCAAGTTAAATTTCGAGCGCAACTCCTTTGTGCTATGCCTGTTTGCGGACCCCAGGCGATTGCATAGAGGAAAAATGAACCACAACTTACCTGCACGCCCAAATCTTGACCACTTACGCCAACAGGCGAAGGCGCTTCTGGCCTCGCTTCGGGCTGAAGAGCCGACTGCGATTCAAGAGTTTGCTGTCCACCTGCCAGAGGCGGCTAGTCTCTCAAATGATGAAGTGACGGCCAAAGGCTATCGACTTGCTGACGCTCAGTCGGTGATCGCGCGGAAGACCGGCTTTGCAAGTTGGCCTGCGCTTGCGCGTCATGTCGAACAACTGCGGTCTCTGGAGGGCACCTGGTCGTTTACTTTTCTGGAGGTCGACGGCAACGAGATTCCGGTCGGGGCGCTGAGCAACTCACGTCTCCTGATTGACGGGGATCGATTTCGGATGGAATCACCCGAGGGAGTTTACGAGGGGCTTTTCAACATCGATGTAGAGGCTAACCCCCACCAGATCGACATCGAGTTTATCGAGGGTCCGGAAGCGGGGAACTGGTCGTATGGAGTCTTCGAGTTCTATCGGGATGAACTCATCTTTTGCATCGGCCTTACAGGGGCATCACGACCCCTGGCCTTTGCGACCTCGCCCGGTTCTGGCCATGCCCTCGAACGGCTTCAGCGAGTTTCATCGGATCGTCCTCAGGCGGTCGAAGGCGGAGTTGCCCAACCGCCTGGTCCAGAAATACCTGTCGTCGATGAGTCGGGGTTTGAGGTCGAAATGACGCCGCTCTTGCAACGGCTTGAGGGTGAGTGGACTCCGGTTGAACTCGTGATGGATGGAAAGGCGCTGCCACCGATGATGCTCAAGATGGGTTCGCGGAATGCGGAAGGCAACGAGACCAAGGTGGTCTTCGGTGGCCAAGTCATGGTGCACGCGAAGATTCGAGTTGACGAATCTGTTACCCCGCATTCGGTGGACTACTTCAACCTTGGCGGTGCATCGAAGGGCCAGGTCACACACGGAATCATGAGATGGATCGAAGATGATGCCCAGTTCTGCATGGCCGCCGCAGGGGACGACCGACCGTCTGACTTCGCTTCAGGCTCTGGAAGCCGCCGGACATTAAGCCGTTGGCAAAAAACGGTTTAGTGGCCTCAGAACGACACAATCGGCACATCAATCCTGAAATTACGACTGGACACTTGAGAGGTGATTCTCAGTCTCTTTACAGGCAGCCCTCTTGAACTCTGGGTAACAAGCTACTTTGAGAACCGTGTCTCGCGCTTTGCGCTGCCGTCGGGAAGACCATTGGGACAGATCAGCGGCCCCGAAATTCGGGGACCGCTCGGACTGGCCCAGACCAAGCAGGGTGATGTTCTTGTCGCGAGCGAAAAGACAAACACGGTTCTGCGCTTTTCCAGAGAAGGGAAGTACATCGGCGTTTTTGCACGGACTGGGCTGAACGAACCAACCGGCGTCTGCATTGGGCCATCGGGCGAGGTGGTCGTGCCTAGCTTCAAAGATGGATCGCTCACCGTCATCGACAGTCAAGGCCGCTTCTCACGCCGGATCACGACCACTCTACAAGGGCCAGACCTGGGTCTCGCGTTTGATGCACGAGGGAATCTGTACGTTCCTAGCTTCAACGACAACAGGTTCGTTCGCTTTAGCCGACCGCTCTTGGAAAAATCTTCGGACTTTGTTTCGAAAGGATTTGCAGGGCTCAACCAGCCGCGCCAAATCCTTTGGCGTGACGGATTCGCCTACATTTCTTGTGACCGGGACAGCAAGGTTTTGAGGTTCGACGCCGAGACCGGCAGATTCAAAGACGAGTTCATCCGGCACGGACGAGGTGGGTTAAAAGGTGCGGTGGGCATCGCTTTCTACGAAGACACGTTGCTGGTCGTGAGTGGCCGCACCGGAAAAATTTTGAAGTTTAGTGCCGACAATGGCACTTTCCGAGGGGTTTTTCTCGAAGGATTAGGGAGTCCGGTTGGACTCCTCCTTGTGCGGAACAGCCCTTGAAACCAATTGACAAAAGCGAACTACGAAAACGTGAATACGAACGGCTTGTTGCGAAGGTGATCGAGGCGATCCTTCGAGATCCTGCGGGTGCGATGACCACCGAACTGCTCGCTCAAAACGTTGGCTACTCTCGCGCGCATTGGGCGAAGGTTTTTGATAGGAGCCTCGGCGAGGGGTTGGGTGGATTCATTCGGAGAATCCGAATGGAAAAAGCGCGGCATCTGTTGCTGACAACTTCCATCACGGTGGAGGAGATTGCCAGTTCCTGTGGTTACGCCAACCCCTCCGCCTTCTGCAGAGCCTTTCGTCGAGAGCACGAGGTATCGCCTCAGAACTTTCGAGGCCAACCTTTTATCGTGCCACCACACCCTTCAGGTGTTCGCTGGAGCGCCAATCTCGAAGCCGATGCGCCACGGTTCCGCGCGGCAACCTTGCTCACACTTCGGGCACCTGTGCGAGTTGCAGGGCGGGAGTTTTTCGGCAGCTACTCTGTGATCGGGGAGAGGTATGCCGAGCTTGAATCGATCATGCAAGGGGCAGGAATTAAGACTGCAAGGAGAGAGTTCTATACCATTTATCATAATAAGCTTTGGACACATCCGACGAGCAGCGGGATGAAAGTCCACCTCTGCTTCTCCTTGTTTCCCGGTGAGGACCTGCCTTGCGAGTTTGAAGAGTTGGTCATCCCACGCGGGAGATATATCACCTTTGATCGAGCAATACTGC
>JBBRHU010000125.1:0-8838 GCA_038222255.1 Fimbriimonadales bacterium
ATCTCATCATGATGACGACTGGAATCTGGCTCGTCAAGGTCGAAAACTTGTGGGTGCTTTCAGATTCGGTGCTCGATGTTTCACGCTTCCCGATCGACATCTACGGGGCGAAGATCATGCGCGTCTTGACCTACTTCGTTCCACTAGGGTTTATCGCCACCATTCCTGCGCGACAACTTACCCAGTCACCCGACCTCATGATGGTCGGGGTGGGTTTAGGCTGGGCGACCTTCGGGCTGGCGTTCAGTCGCTGGTTCTGGCGGTTTGCGATGCGCCACTACTCAAGCGCGAGCAGTTGAGAACTATTTTTTTGCAGCGACAGGTTTTTCCGCAAACTGGTCGGTGCAAATTCCCATCGCAGCGCAGCGTCGCTTAATGCTCTCCGGCGTGACCTTCTTCTTGCTGTCTTTCGCAACCACTTCTTTGCTGAGCCGGTTCTGGATCGCGTCACACAAACCCGTCAACTTTCGCAAGGCGGGAGTGTTTATCACAAAAACCCGTCCAGCGAGGTCGTCGAGCGTCGGGCTGGCTTCGAGGAACGCAAAATATTCTTTCACCACTGCATCAGATGGCTTTGCGTAGGGAATCGGGCCAATCGCACAACTATAGAGATATGCACTCATCTCCTTGCTCACCGACTTCGTGAGATCCGGAAGGAGCGCCTCGAATTCGCTATGCGGAATCGAGAATTGCAGAACTTCCGCGGCGGTGCTCTTTCGCTCTGGTGTGGATTTCTCGTCCTTCAAGATCTTGAGCAGCAGCGCTTTGTTAGGATTTTTCTCCAGCCAAGCTTTGCTCTCCTCGAACGGCTGAGTAGCGTCTTCGCTTTTTCCTAGGTTCGATTGCGACACGCGAAAGGCGTCTAGTCGGCTTATGTACGCATCATCAGGGTTTTGCCCACAGGCGATCGATCCCGCGAAAACGGAGAGGACGAGAAGATAACGCTGAAAACTTCTTACCACTTCACGAAACACCATACACCAATTTGATTCACGTTTCGTTAATGCTCAGCGAACAATGACCTAGACTCTCAAACAAAAAAAGGACTCGCTAGGCGAGTCCTGGGTTGACGATACGAGGGGTGTAGCGGTGAGCTTATACGCTCCACACACATCCGCTTCGATGGGCATCGATCCGGTTGAGTTCGGCGAGTGCCTCGGCGGCATCTCGACTCCCTTCGGCTCGAAGCTCCTGCAGTAACCGGAGCGAATCTCGGTCTCCCTGCAGGGCCATCTCAAACGCGATCTGAATGTGGATGGGTGACAATCCCAAAGCCATCACTCCCGTCGGTTTAATATTCTCAAGGTTCAGTTGCATTATTCTTAACTCCACCAAGCTCTACGGAAATGATCGGGCCAAAAGATTCCGAGACCTAGTGATTTGGGGCTTTTCTCTACGTTGAGTTCAAACGCCTTGTACAGGATAGACGTGGGACCCCATGCAACGTTCACCGGTCCTAGGAGGTATTCCCTATCAGCCCTATGAGTTACATGCGAGGAAAACTAGGTTTGATCGTCGTTGCCACAGCACTCGTTGGAGTGGCAATCAAAAAGAGCAAGCCGTTTGCAAAGAAAGTCGGCGAGAAACTTGTCAAGTTTGGGGAGGAGCTTCAACGCGAAGATCCGACCCCGCCACCCGTGGTGAAGGACGACGCGACTGTTGCCGAGACCCCAGCCGCTGAGCCCAGCGCGACGGTGAAGGAACCAGCAAAGATGAAGCCCGACGCTGAAAGTTCAGAGGCAGAAGCCCCCGCCAAGAGTGGTGAACCTACTCCGAAGCCCGCGCCGAAGAAGAAGGCTCCAGCCGCAAAGAAACCCGCGACGGCGAAGCCGAAAGAAAAGAAAGCATCAACTGGAACGGCGTAGTTTCGCGAGATCTCGACTAAACGAGTAGAGCTTAGTCGCCGCAACCACAACCGTGAAACTCAGGACAAGCGCAGGAACGCCGAGCAATGCTGCCAAGCTCGGGTTCTGCGCAAACTTGACGATGAGCGCGGCAAAAATGACCAGCAAGCTCAGCCTATTCACGAGCGCGATCGCGCCTTCGATGCCTCGGTATCCCATGCCTGGCATCATCGCTAGCGGCGGAAGCTCGTGTGCCGAGCTTCCCCAGAAATGGTCTCGAATGCGCTCGACAAGTGAGGGGCCGGGGACGCCGATTTCGGTGGAAGGACGGCCGAAGGGAATGATTCGTAGGACACGCTTCCCATCGTCCCAGCCAAGTTGAGCCACATCTGCTTCCACGAGGTGGTCTTTGTTTTGAACATCTTCGGCGCCCAAGACGAACTCCGTCTGGGTGCCATGGAAAATGAGTTCGCCGTTCCGGAACCAGACCCAGCCTTCGTCCGCGCCGTAACGGATGTTCTTCCAGAGGAACTGTATCGCTACCGGGACAGCATCTTGTTCTCGCTTAATTCTCTCGATGCGCTTGAGAATTTGGAGACGCGCGTCCAGCGGCAGCGAACCCAGAAGAATGAAGGTGAGACAAAGTGGAAGTAGATCAAGATTGCCCTCGAGCAAATCCGCCCAAGCCGCAATGTGCAACATGCTCACCGCTCCACGCTTCACCCACGTCGGGGTGCCGAAATAGCCGAGATACTCGTTAAAAGATCCCTTTGCTCGCCAGCGAGCAACTCGGTGGTCTTTACCTTCCACTACCTTATGTTACGCCAACTCATTTATTGGGGCCAGCGAAGCTAGGCCCATGGCAAGGCGGGGCAGCGTCGACGCTGACTCTGCCCCATCGGTTGTCTAGCGCTTGCGAATGAGCACGAGATCTTGAGTTCCGAGCGAGAATGAGTAGTGATTGTCATCCACAAACTTCGCCTTCATCAAGTGCTTTTTGGTTGAGTCGGACAGTTCGGAAAAGTTGTAGACAATCCACCCGTCTTCCAACGCCACATGCCCGACGTATACGGTGTTCTCGTCGTGAAAATCCACGTACGATACTTTCTTCGAAACGGTATCCCAGCCGAAGTTCGCTTGGATGCGCAGGACGACCTTGCCTTTGGACGTCACTGTTCCTCGGCCTCGGATCATCCTGCGATCGACGTCAAATTCAAACCGATGAGAGATGAGAGTGTCGGCATCAACCTTTGCCTCCCACCTTCCTCCGACCAGCTTCGAGAGCGCCTTGAAGGTTGGGCTGTCAAGTATCGGGGCGTTCTGCAACGCCAGGCCAAGCACTAGGGCGATCATTTCGCCACCTCCGAATAGGTCTTGCCAAGTTCAACGAAGTTCTTAAAGGCAGACTCGAAAAGAGCGCGTGTGCCATCTCGAAGCATCGTTTCGTGCTCCTCACCGACAATCCCCCAGAGGTGCATCCTCCGCTTCACGATTGTTCCTTCACCCGACTCGACGAACTTGTAGGTGTTGAACACGTTGCATCCGTCCAACATCGCCCCAGCTCCTCCAAAAGTGAGCGCATGGGGAGCGTCAACGTAGAGGACGGTGGCGTGGATGGCTCCGCCTCCGTTCTCAAATCGCTCTCCATTGGTGCCGCCGACGTGCGAGTCGGAATAGACAGTTGACCCCGGTTTGAACCGATGGGGGAACCAGTCGTTGTAGTTCTTGGTCATGGCGTCGAAGCATTGCTGCGCGCTTGCTTGCACGTAGATTTCGGTCTCTATCTGGACGTCTCTGAAGTTGTTCAAGTCGTTCTTCTCCTTTGATTCTGCGTATCGCTTGAACTGTAGGGCCGTTGAAGCCGCGCCGGAACCTAACGCACTTACCCACCTTTCGTAGATCTCTTGAATGACGGTGGGGTTTGAGAAGTTCATTCTCTTCCTCCCCTCACGTCTGTAGAGCACGAGTCGGCTTGCTTCCAATACCTGCAGATGTTGCATCACCGCGAAGCGGCTGAGGTCTGAAAGTGTGCGGCAGAGTTCACCAGTAGTCTTCGGACCGTTGCGCAATTCATCAAGAATTGCCCGACGATGAGGACTCGAAAGCGCTCGCCAAACGGTGTCTGAATCCATATTCATTCGAATACGTGATAAATATATCACATATCTGGTCCCCAATGACGCGGGGTAAATTTTGCCTATGCTTACCGCGGCTGATCGAGAACATTTCATGGAGTACGGCTATGTCCACATTCCTTGCGCTTTTGACCGATCAGTCGCGGAAGAGTGGACTCAGAGCTGCTTCGCTCGGCTTGGTTACGACCCGAACGATCCTTCGACCTGGCGAGAGAATCGAATTCACATGGGCGGGTCAGTTTCTCGTGAGGTGAAAGAGATCGCCCCAAGAGCTTGGGCCGCGATGGTAGAGTTGCTCGGAGACGAGGAGCATATTCAGCAGCCCACGGTCTGGAGTGACCATTTCATCGCGAACTTCGGCGAGCGTGCGGATCAGCCTTGGGACCCTGCCGGACCGACGACCCCTGGGTGGCACAAGGATGGAGACTTCTTTCGCCATTATCTCGACTCACCGGAGCAGGGACTTCTCGTTTTCGTAAACTGGACCGACGTAGTTCACCTTGGCGGTCCCACCTATGTCGCCACCGATAGCCTCAAGGTTGTCGCCGAATTCTTGGCAAGCCGACCAGATGGAGTTTTGCCCAATGAGTATGACTTCAATGATCTTGTTGGCAAGTGCTCGCGGTTTATCGAAGCTACCGGTGAAGCTGGAGATGTGTTTCTCCTCCACCCGTTCACGCTCCACGCGGCAAGCCAGAATACGCTCCGAGTTCCTCGCATCATCACGAACCCGCCAGTTCATCTCTCAGCGCCATTTTGCTACTCAAGACCTGACGGCGACTACTCGTTAGTGGAACTTGCGACGCTCAATGCCCTTGGTAGAGAGTCGCTCGACTTCATCCCCACGGGCTCACGCGAGCGCATCATTCCAGAGCGTGTGAAGCGCCAACAGATGATGCAAGCACAACAGTAACATCCGCTGCCAGCATTGGCTACAGTGCCGGAGCTCGATACTCCCCCCACCGTTGCCCAATATTTGTGCATGTATTATCGGGGCGAAGTAGCAGCCACTATGGCCACGATCATGTCCATGGGCGACTGTGACGATGCCCTCATTAAGATCTACTACGGGTTCCCTACCGCTCCGGCGTGCGACTGGGGAGCCATGCCTTGGGGCACCCCGGGCCCTTTCTACAATTTGAGATTCGCGCTAAACCAGTACTTCTCCAAGAGTAATATGCGATCAGCAAGGCGGCACTTCCGAGCTCTGCCGGCGGAAAATAGATCGTAATTCTTTGGTTCGTAGTAATTCGTCGCGCAGGCTCGTCGACGCCAGCGGCGAACCATCGAAGTTAGTTCTCTATAGCTTCTTGGAACAGGCGCGAGCAAGAGCGAGACCCTCTTCCTCAGAAACCAAACTCACGTCAAGTGCATCCGGTCGATCCACCCGACTCGCTCCCTCGAACTCGAACCAGGCGTCAGTGTAGGGATCAATCACTTCGTAGCGCGCCGGACCGTCAGGCGAGACCATCCGACGCACCACCCCATCAAGCACACCCTCAATGCCACTGTCAACCCGATAGTATTGGACCGACTCATTTCCTTCCTCGTCGTTGTTCATTGAGTGCCAAATCTACCTTTAACACGAAAGGTGGCGGAGAGATCTCATCCCACGCACGCACGAAAGAGCCCGGTGTCTCTTTCGAGGCACCGGGCTCTTTGCTGTTGTTCGATCTACTTCAGGGTTGTCGAAGGAAGAACGAACGTGTAGCCTTCAGCTTTGATGCCTCGGACTGAGTCTCGGAGCATCGACGTTGGGAGGTACCAGTGGAAGTACATTCCAGCGTATCCGTCTCGAACGACCTTGTTGGCCTTGACGTCTGCGAGGAGGTCAGGGACGAGGCGAGGAGGGATGCCGTAGTAGGTGTCTGTGTCTAGGTAACCAACAGTCTCAGGAATTCGCTTCATGCCTACCTGGTCGGTATACACCCACGGTGAGAGTTGCTGAGCGTATCGAAGATCACCAGTTGGCGTCTGTGTGAAGACAAGGCCGCGACAGATGCTGTAGGCGAACTTCTTTTTGAACTCTTGATAGTCCACTGGGCTTGCGAGGTAGTGGGGGGTAACCCAACCATCCGGAGTGAAGCCCGCAGTCTTCATCAAGGCGAGACCTTTCGAGACTCGTCCTGCCGCCCAGGTCGCAGAGTCTTCGGGAACTGGTCCACCGTAGATCTGATTGCCGTTGGCGTCAATCGTCATTCGGAAGAATTCAAAGTCGTCTGCTGATTCTGCGTTGTAAGGGTTTGGCACGTTGCTGTACTGGTGAGTGTAGCCGTGCATGATCACCTTGCCGCCCTTAGATTGCATGTACTTCAAAGCGTTGATGAACGCGGTGTACTTGGTCATGGGGCGTGAGGTTGGAGTTCCGAACTCGGAACCAAGTGGGTCTTCGAACTGCGGGATAACGCAGACGACGAACGGAACCTTCTCTGCGGCGAGCGTGTCGGCGATTGCTCTAAGCGTTGCAGCAGGAACGATGCAGCTAACGTCTTCAATTCTTACGATTGCCTTGTGATCAACCACAGCATTCGTTTGCAGAACTTCGTGCATCACGTCAAAGAACGCGAGGACTCGGTCGTTGTTCTTCAAGTACGACGTATAGCTAAAGGGGTTGTCGCCAACGTAGAACAGGTTCGCCGCTTGGGTGATGTAAGGAATCGTGAGTCCGTCAGGTCGGCTACTGGTTGCGAGTGCCTTCGCCTTGGTCGAATCCTGAATGGTGACCTTGCCCTGCGTCGTATCGTATTGGAGCTTAGCAAGGGCCTGTCCACCGTAGTTGACCGTGGGGTAGCCGGTGCCGTCGATGTAGTCGAACGAGATACCGAACTTGGCAATAAAGGCGGTGTTCCAGCTGTTGTCCGCGTTCCAAGCGACCTGCCAGAGGTTGTAGCCCATCCAGCAAATGTTAGTCGTCGATGACATCACGTCTGCCTTGAACGAAGTGGGAAGAGGATTGTCGTAGAGCATGCCTAGGTAGAACGTTGACTTAGCGCTGCCAATCATTCCTGCCTGGTAGTTCTCCACTGGTAGTCGATTGACGGTAACACCGAAGTGCCCGAGGAGGTTCGCCATTTGGACGCTGTAGATGTCGCCGAGCCAACCGTAAACACCTGTCGAGTCGTAAAACACGTTGACCTTGTCGCCAACTGCGAATAGGCTTACGGAACCCGGAGCCTGTTTGGTCTTCTTCTGTGCATCTAAGACTTGCTTCGTTGCCGAATAGTTGTAGAGGTTTCTGGGTACCGAGCTAGTGCCTACCAAACCGAGAGGGCCGGGGCGACTCTTGAGTCCAGGGCCAAGAAGCGAATGTCGCTGGCCTTGTGCTGCTGCTGTTGTAGCCAGGACTCCTGCGGCGAGGACGAGAGAGAGGGTCTTTGTTTGTCGCATGGTCAATCCTTGTGAGGTGATCTTTCAAGGACTACCCGTGCCAAGTTCCATGCCACGAGGGCATGACCTGTTAGGAATGACAGGCGGTATCTGGTGGATTTACCAGGGTTTTGAGCCAGGAGGCTAGTAAAGATACATGGAAAGGTATTGATTAGACATCCCGCTATAGTCCCAGCATTTTGACCAGTAATGAATATCCAGTGCATTTGCGGGTAAAGAAACGGAGATTTTCAACTCGTCTCCATGGAGGTTGTCTGTCAGTAGATTTGCTTGGTAGACTCCGCCCATGCCGCTCGTAGACATGCCCGTCTCTCAATTGGAGAAATACCAGGGACGAAATCCGAAGCCAGCCAACTTTGACGCCTTTTGGGATGACGCACTTGCAGAGATGCATTCGGTGGATCCACAGGTCGAGTTGGTGCCTAAGCCGTTCAAGTGCGAGTCCGCAGAAATGTTCGATCTCACGTTTACCGGCGTCGGCGGCGCAAGAATCTATGCAAAGTATCTTCGGCCCACGGGCAAGGTGGCCGTTCCAGCAATCTGCGAATTTCACGGGTACTCAGGGCACTCCGGAGAATGGCACTCGAAGCTGAGTTGGGTGGCCGGAGGCTTTGCGATAGCTTCACTTGACTGTCGTGGGCAGGGTGGACGGTCTGAAGATCTAGGTGGTGTGCGGGGGACGACATTGCGCGGCCACATCATTCGCGGACTCGACCATTCGCCAGAGAACTTGCTCTACCGTCAGATCTATCTAGACACCGCCCAGCTTGCGCGCATCGTCATGAGCTTCGAGGAAGTCGACGAAACACGCGTTGGAGCCCTCGGAGGTTCTCAAGGTGGCGGCCTCACGTTGGCATGCGCTGCACTGGAGCCAAAAATCAAACTCGCCGCACCAACTTTTCCCTTCCTGTGCGACTACCAGCGAGTTTGGGAGATGGACCTCGCCTCGGGCGCATACGAAGAACTCAAAACATTCTTCAGGAATTTTGACCCCCGACATGAGCGCGAAGGCGAGATCTTCGACCGGCTTGGATACATCGACGTCCAGCACCTCGCTCCCCGTATTCGCGCCGAGGTTTTGATGGGGGTTGGTTTGATGGACACCATCTGCCCGCCTTCAACCCAGTACGCTGCTTTCAACAAGATTACTTCGCCAAAGCAAACGGTGATCTACCCCGATTTTGGTCACGAGGGCCTTCCTGGCTTCGGCGACATCGTTTACGAATTCATGTCAGGACTCTAAAACCACCATGCTTGCTCCTCTTGTCCTCATCAGCCTAGTCACTGCAGGAGAGATTGCCCTGCCCGCGGATTCCTACTTCAAACGGTTCCACCTGACGGTCTTCGACACCCCAACCCAACTCGTGCTTCGGCCCGGTGATCGACTTGCGATCGTCGGTGACTCGATCACCGAGCAGAAACAGTACTCGGTCATGGTTGAGACCTACCTCTGGGCTTGCCGTCCCGACCTA